>NZ_CP046230.1:2332-302332 GCF_012563145.1 Enterobacteriaceae endosymbiont of Plateumaris consimilis
TATTAATTATAATATAAAATTATTTTAGACGATTGTGGTGTTGTAAGGTTAAGTAAATAAGCGTATATGGTGGATGCCTTGGCAGTCAGAGGCGATGAAGGACGTACTAATCTGCGAAAAGCATCGATGAGCTGATTTGAAGCGTTATTAGTCGATGATATCCGAATGGGGAAACCTAATGTATATTTTATACATTATCGTTATTTGAATTCATAGAATAACGAAGTAAACCAGGAGAACTGAAACATCTAAGTAACCTGAGGAAAAGAAATCAACTGAGATTTTCTTAGTAGCGGCGAGCGAAAAGGAAAAAGCCCAGAGAACTAATCAATTATTATATTAATAAAAATGTCTGGAAAGTCATACGAAACAGGGTGATAGTCCCGTATATTAAAATATATTAATTGTAATCTCGAAGAGTAAAACGGGACACGTAATATCTTGTTTGAATATAGGGGGATCATCCTCTAAGGCTAAATACTACTGACTGACCGATAGTGAACTAGTACCGTGAGGGAAAGGTGAAAAGAACCCCGGTTAGGGGAGTGAAATAGAACCTGAAACCATATACGTACAAGCAGTAGGAGCATTTGTTATTTAAAAATGTGACTGCGTACCTTTTGTATAATGGGTCAGCGAGTTATATTTTGTAGCAAGGTTAACTGTATAAGGGAGCCGTAGGGAAACCGAGTCTTAAAAGGGCGTTAAGTTGCAAGGTATAGACCCGAAACCCGGTGATCTAGCCATGAGCAGGTTGAAGGTTAGGTAATACTAACTGGAGGACCGAACCGACTAATGTTGAAAAATTAGCGGATGACTTGTGGTTAGGGGTGAAAGGCCAATCAAACCGGGAGATAGCTGGTTCTCCTCGAAAGCTATTTAGGTAGCGCCTCGTGTTATTCATATTCGGGGGTAGAGCTCTGTTTCGGTTAGGGAGTCATCCAGGCTTACCAATCCGATGCAAACTTCAAATACCGAATAATGTTATCACGGGAGACACACAGCGGGTGCTAACGTCCGTTGTGGAAAGGGAAACAACCCAGATCGCCAGCTAAGGTCCCTAAGTTATAATTAAGTGGGAAACGATGTGGAAAAGCATAAACAGCCAGGATGTTGGCTTAGAAGCAGCCATCATTTAAAGAAAGCGTAATAGCTCACTGGTCTAGTTTTTCTGCGCGGAAGATGTAACGGGGCTAAATTATACACCGAAGCTGCGACAATAGATTTATATTTATTGGGTAGGGGAGCGTTCTGTAAGTCGTTGAAGATAAATTGTGAAGTTTATTGGAGATATCAGAAGTGCGAATGCTGACATGAGTAACGATAAAATAGGTGAAAAACCTATTCGCCGAAAGACTAAGGGTTCCTGTCCAACGGTAATCGAGGCAGGGTAAGTCGACACCTAAGATGAGGCTGAAAAGCGTAATCGATGGAAAACAGGTTAATATTCCTGTACTCAGTGTTATTGCGAAGGGGGGACGAAGAAGGTTAGATTATCCAAGTGATGGTTGTCTTGGTTCAAGCGTGTAGATGAATTATCTAGGAAAATCCGGATAGTTAATAATAAAACATTGAGGCGTGATGACTAAGTGCTTTATTGTACTTAAGTAATTAATACCATACTTACAAGAAAATCCTCTAAGCTCTAGATAACATAGAATCGTACTCCAAACCGACACAGGTAGTCAGGTAGAGAATACTAAGGCGCTTGAGAGAACTCGGGTGAAGGAACTAGGCAAAATAGTGCCGTAACTTCGGAAGAAGGCACACTGATTGTAAGTAATAAAATTTACTTTTAAAGCTGAAATCAGTCTAAGATAACAGCTGACTGCAACTGTTTATTAAAAACACAGCACTGTGCAAACACGAAAGTGGACGTATACGGTGTGACGCCTGCCCGGTGCCGGAAGGTTAATTGATGAAGTTATCGTTTTACGAAAAGCTTTTGATCGAAGCCCCGGTAAACGGCGGCCGTAACTATAACGGTCCTAAGGTAGCGAAATTCCTTGTCGGGTAAGTTCCGACCTGCACGAATGGCGTAATGATGGTCAGACTGTCTCCACCCGAGACTCAGTGAAATTGAAATCGCTGTGAAGATGCAGTGTACCCGCGGCAAGACGGAAAGACCCCGTGAACCTTTACTATAGCTTGATATTGAATATTGAATATTAACGTGTAGGATAGGTGGGAGACAATGAAATATTGGCGCTAGTTAATATTGAGTCAACCTTGAAATACCACCCTTTAACATTTACTATTCTAACCTAGATCCGTTATCCGGATCAGGAACAGTGTCTGGTGGGTAGTTTGACTGGGGCGGTCTCCTCCTAAAGAGTAACGGAGGAGCACTAAGGTCAGCTAATCACGGTCGGAAATCGTGAGGTTAGTGCAAAGGCATAAGCTGGCTTAACTGTAAGAATGACGGTTCGAACAGATGCGAAAGCAGGTCTTAGTGATCCGGTGGTTCTATATGACAGGGCCATCGCTCAACGGATAAAAGGTACTCCGGGGATAACAGGCTAATACCGCCCAAGAGTTCATATCGACGGCGGTGTTTGGCACCTCGATGTCGGCTCATCACATCCTGGGGCTGAAGTAGGTCCCAAGGGTATGGCTGTTCGCCATTTAAAGTGGTACGCGAGCTGGGTTTAGAACGTCGTGAGACAGTTCGGTCCCTATCTGTCGTGGGCGCTGGAAGATTGAAAGGAGTTGCTCCTAGTACGAGAGGACCGGAGTGAACGCATCTCTGGTGTTCGGGTTATCATGCCAATGGTATTGCCCGGTAGCTAAATGCGGAAAAGATAAGTGCTGAAAGCATCTAAGCGCGAAACTTACCTTAAGATTATTCTTCCCAGGATATATTTGTTATTTAAATATATCCCTGAAGGGACGTTAAAGACTATAACGTTGATAGGCTGAATGTGTAAGCATAGTAATATGTTGAGCTAATCAGTACTAATAACCACCCGTGAGTCTTAACCTTACAACACCAGAATCGTTTTGAATAACTATTTATTATTAGTAATTTTAATCCTGGTATCAATAACGCAATGGTACCACCTGAATCCATTCCGAACTCAGAAGTGAAACATTGTAGTGCCGATGGTAGTATGAGATTTACTCATGTGAGAGTAGGAAAATACCAGGATTAATTAATGTTTTATAAAATAAATTAATGATTATTTATAAAAATTCTCTAAAAAGTTTTAATACTTTTGGTTTAGATGTTACTGCTTTAAAAATTATAAAAATAACAAACATTAACGAATTATATTATATATGGGAAAAATATTGTCAAAAATCTATACCATATATTATTTTAGGTAATGGGAGTAATGTTTTATTTTTAAATCATTTTAGAGGTATTGTCATAATAAACAGATTAAAAGGTATTTATATTAATGAAACTCAAAATCATTGGAATTTACATGTGAATTCTGGAGAAAATTGGCACCAATTAGTTAAATATACTATAAAAAAAGGTATTTTTGGACTAGAAAATTTAGCATTAATTCCTGGTTGTGTTGGTTCTGCTTCTATACAAAACATTGGTGCTTATGGTGTAAGTTTACAAAATTTTTGTAAATATGTAGATATAATGAATCTTTTAAATAAAAAAATAACACGTTTATCATGTATAGAATGTAATTTTCAATATAGAAATAGTATTTTTAAAAATTTTTATATGCATAATTATATTATTATTGCTTTAGGTATAACTATTTCTAAAAAATGGAAACCAAATATAAGTTATAAAGATTTAAATCACTTAAATTTGTATACAATTACTCCTCATGAAATTTTTAGTTATATATGTACAATAAGAAAAAAAAAAATTCCAAATCCTAAAATATATGGTAATGCTGGAAGTTTCTTTAAAAATCCTTTAGTATCTAATAAATTAGGAATACAATTATTAAAAACATTTCCTAATATGCCTTATATATTAAAAAATAATATATTTAAAATTTCAGCAGCATGGTTAATTGATCAATGTAATTTAAAAAGATATATTAAAGGTGGTGCTATGATTTATTCTAAACATTCATTAATAATTATTAATAAATGTAAAGCAAAAAGTAAAGATATATTATATATAGCAATAAAAATATATAATTGTGTAGGAAATAAATTTGGAATTTGGCTAGAACCTGAAGTAAGATTAATAGGATCTTTAGGAGAAGTTCATCCATCAAGTATTTTTTTTCATAATCATTAAAGAAATTAAATATATTAATCATTAAAAGTATTTATTTTATATATAAAATAATATATCTATAGATATAAATAAATATTTAATATAATATATTATAATTTTTTGATTATAAAATCTAAAGCTAAAAAATATCCATCTATTCCTAAACCAGATATTATTCCTCTTGAAATATCAGAAAAATAAGATTTTTTTCTAAAAGATTCTCTAGAAAAAATATTAGTTATATGTATTTCTATAAAAGGAATATCTATTGCTAATAAAGTATCACGTAATGCAATACTCGTATGTGTAAATGCTGCTGGATTAAAAATAATATAATTTACTTTTTTAGTAAAACTTATTAAATAATCTATTAATAAATGTTCAGAATTAGATTGAAAGTGACTTAGTTTTAAATTATTATTTTTAGCTTTTTTTATTAAATTATTGATTATTTTATCTAAAGATAAATATCCATATTTGTTAGGTTCTCTTTTACCTAAAAGATTTAAATTTGGTCCATTTAATATTAAAATATGATTTTTATATTCTACCATTTTTTTTCACTCATAAAATTTATATAAATAATTTACATAATTTATATTATATCTTTATAAAAGATATCTATATTTATTTTTAAAATAAATGTATATTAAATCAATAATTAATTTTTTATAATTATATAATAAAAATTTAAAATTAGGATTTTTTTATATGTTAAAGAAATTTAGAGGAATGTTTTCTAATGATTTATCTATTGATTTAGGAACAGCAAATACTTTAATTTATGTTAAAGGCAAAGGAATAGTTTTAAATGAACCTTCAGTAGTTGCAATTAGACAAGATAGATCAGGAACTTCTAAAAGTGTTGCTGCTGTAGGATACAGTGCAAAACAAATGTTAGGCAGAACTCCAGGAAACATAGCTGCAATTAGACCTATGAAAGATGGTGTAATAGCAGATTTTTTTATTACTGAAAAAATGTTACAACATTTTATAAAACAAGTTCATAGTAATAGTTTTATGCGACCTAGTCCTAGAGTACTTATATGTGTTCCTGTAGGAGCAACTCAAGTTGAAAGAAGAGCTATTAGTGAATCTGCTCAAGGTGCTGGAGCCAGGAAAGTTTTTTTAATAGATGAACCTATGGCGGCTGCTATTGGTGCTGGACTCCCAGTTTCTGAAGCTACAGGTTCAATGGTTATTGATATAGGTGGCGGAACTACTGAAGTAGCTGTAATTTCTTTAAATGGGGTTGTATATTCTTCTTCTGTAAGAATAGGAGGTGATAAATTTGATGAAGCTATTATTAATCATGTACGTCGAAATTATGGATCTTTAATTGGTGAAGCGACTGCTGAAAGGATAAAACATCAAATTGGATCTGCATATACAACTAATAATGATGAAGTATTAAAAATTGAAGTTAGAGGTCGTAATTTAGCTGAAGGAGTTCCAAGAAGTTTTACATTAAATTCAACTGAAATATTAGAAGCATTACAAGAACCATTAACAGGAATTGTTAGTTCTGTTATGGTTGCATTAGAACAATGTCCACCTGAATTAGCTTCTGACATTTCAGAAAGAGGCATGGTATTAACTGGTGGTGGTGCATTGTTAAGATATTTTGATAAATTACTTATAGAAGAAACCGGAATTCCTGTTTCTATTGCTGAAGATCCATTAACTTGTGTAGCTAGGGGTGGTGGTAAAGCATTAGAAATGATTGATATTCATGGTGGAGATTTATTTAGTGAAGAATAAATTATTATTTAAATAAAAAAATTATGAAAATTCTGTTTAGTAAAAAAATATCTTTAAAAACAAAACTGATTAGTGCTATATTATTTTTAGTATTTATATTAATAATAAATTATTTTATTAATTTAAAGTCTTATTTTAATACATTTATAAATCCTGTATATATATTTTTAAATAAATCTTATTTTATATTTAATAATATGATTGAAAATAAAAATATTAATAGCAATTTAAAAAAGCAAAATAAATATTTATTTATTCAATTATTAAAAAATAAATATGAAATTTTACAATTAAAACAATTAAAACATGATAATAAAGAATTGAGGAAATTATTAATTTTACCAATTGTAAATAAAGATAATATAAAAACAATATTTGCAGAAAAATTACCGATTTATTTTAATTTTGATTCTGATGAAATATTAATTAACAAAGGAAGTATAAATAACATTCATGTAGGACAATTAGTAATTAATGATCTTGGACTTGTTGGTCAAGTCATTTCTATAAATAAGTCAACAAGCCATGTCCGTTTAATATGTAGTACACAAAGTTTTATATCAGTACAATCAATTAAAACTAATATTAAATTTGCTATTAAAGGTAATGGTTGTAAATATAGTTTAATGTCAGAAATATTACCAAAAAATATCAATATAAATAAAGGAGATATATTAGTAATATCTGCATTATATGATAATTTGTTACAAGGATATCCTGTTGCTATAGTAACAACATCATCAAATACAAATTTTAAAAATATAAGATTAAATTATGTAAACGTTAGTCCTTTATTTAAAATATCAGAATTAAAATATTTATTACTTATATCTGATTAAATTAAAAATAATAATTAATTTTTATATTATTTATATTTTTATAATTCATTAAGTATGAAATATTAATTACAAATATTAAAATTTATTTTAAATATTATGTTTATAAAATTTTAATTTACTTTTTAAAAAGTATTATTTAATACTATTTAGTTTTTAAAATAATAAAAGGTAAAACAAATTATAATTCTATTATATTTATTGATAATAATAATCAAAAAAAATATATTAATATATATCATCTATACTATTATTATAGTAGCGGTAAATAATTTAAATTTAATTTAAGCACCATCTAGATTAATTACAGTTATATTAAGATATAGTTTTCCTTGAATATTATTACATGAAAATATAGATCATGGATTAGAAAAAGATTATAATTATTATAAAACTTCTTTTTTTAGTAATAAAATAGAAAAAAAATTTGCTTCAGAAATATGTACTATAGTAGATAATGAAACATTAAAAAATATAAATGGTTCACTTAATATTGACGATGAGGAGAGTACATCTACTTAATGTATAATATATTAGTTAAAAATGGTATATTAAAATAATATATAATAATTATTAACTTATTATAAAATAAAATCAATAGTAATTCAAGAAGATTTTTCTTACGATTTTTTTACCTATTCTTAAAATAACAAATACATATTTATTAAATGATAAAACAAAAACTACTAATATAATTAATATCGTTGAATAATACGGATTATATGTTTTTTTATTAAGCGAAGGTGTAAAGATATACTTCAGGAAATTTTATTTTTTCAACTTTTGAAGCTTTTTTAATTAAAAAATAAAATTTATAAAAAATACAACATTAATAAGATTTTCAAAAAATATTATGAAACAGATATCAATGATAGGAAATGATTTCAGTTTTAATGATAGAATATGAACATGTATAAAAAATAGTCAACCTATATCAGTAAGTGTAGGGTAAAATACTTTGAAAATAGATAAAATAGTTGTTGAAGATACTAAAAACATTTTATTATAAACATATATTAGTTTTAGGTAGTCCAGCAATCTTTGATGCTTGTTTTATTGGTCCTTTAGGAAATAAGTTAAATATATAAGTACTATCAAATTTTAAAAATCCGTATTTTTTATTTAAAGAAATCACTAACATTCGTAAATTAGGTACAGTATTAAATTTTTTATATAATATACGTAATAAATATATTATTTCCCAATGTTTTGTCGTTAATATTATACCTTCTTTAAAAGCTATTTTTTCTGCAAATTTTTCATTCCAAATAAAATATTTATGTTTTTTTTTATACATAATTTAAATATTTTCACTTATAATAACATATATATTATACAATAATTATTTATTTACGGAGGAAGAGAGATTCGAACTCTCGAATAGTTTCCTATTGCCGGTTTTCAAGACCGGTGCCTTTAACCACTCGGCCACTCCTCCAATATATTATTTTATTTTTTATAAAATAAAATTAACCAATTATACATTTTTTTAAAATTAAAAGTAAAGTTTTTTTAAAAAATATAAATCAGTGTGAATATATGAAAAAAAATCAAATAATATTAGGTAATTTATATATAGTTCCAACTCCAATAGGTAATTATAATGATATGAATCATCGATCATTAATGATATTAAAAAAAGTAGATTTAATCTTATCTGAAGATAAAAGAAAAACAGGAATTTTATTAAAATATTTTAATATTAAAAATAAATTATATTCATATCATGAATATAATGAAAAAAAAAAATCTAAAATAATTCTTGATAAAATAAAAAATGGTTATAATATAGCATTAGTTTCAGACGCAGGAACACCATTAATTAATGATCCTGGTTATAGAATAGTAAAATTATGTCGTTTAGAAAATAATACTATTAAAATTATACCTATCCCTGGGCCTTGTGCTGCTATTCTAGCATTATCTGCTTCTGGATTACCATCAAATAAATTTTGTTATGAAGGTTTTTTACCAAATAAAAAAAATAAAAGATTAAATAGATTAAATGAATTAAAATTGGAAAAAAGAACTTTAGTTATTTATGAAACTAAACATAAATTATTAAATAGTTTGTATGAAATTGAAAATATTTTTGGATCAAATAGATATTTAGTTTTAGCAAGAGAAATAACAAAAAAATGGGAATGTATTTATGGTAATACTGTTAAAAAAATTATCTTATGGATTAAAAATGATATAAATAGATTAAAAGGAGAAATAGTTTTAGTTATTGATGGATTTCATAATAATATTGATAAAACAATATCTAAAGAATCTTTTACAACATTACTAATGCTGAAAAAATATTTACCTTTAAAAAAAGCTATTAATATTACAGCTAATATTTATAAAATTAAAAGAAATATATTGTATACTTTTTTTTTAAAAAATAAATATTGATTATTATTTTATAAAAAGTATAATAATCTCATAAAGTTGATTGAATAGTCGCTTTTATTTTTATGTATAAAAGAGGAAAGTCCGGACTCCATAGGATTATGGTGCCAGGTAACACCTGGGAAGTGTAAACTTACGAAAAGTGCAACAGAAAAAATACCGCCATAATAAAATATTTGTGGTAAGGGTGAAAAGGTATGGTAAAAGCATACCGATATATTAGTAATAATATATGACAATGTAAACTCCACCAGGAGCAAGGCTAAATAAGGTTTGTATTAATCCGTACTGTTATAAAAACCTAGGTAAGCTGCTTAAAAATAATAAGTGATTATTATAATAGATAAATGACTGTTCAAGACAGAATCCGGCTTATAGATCAACTTTATTGATGATATAATTATTATGTTAAAATTTTTATTTTTTATAAATTTCATAGGCTTGTAAAGTATTTTGCATTAATGTAGCGACAGTCATTGGACCTACTCCTCCCGGAACGGGAGTGATATAAGAAGCTCTTTGTATTGCTGAATTAAAATTTATATCACCTATAATTTTATTATTTACTCTATTAATTCCTACATCTATTACAATAGCACCTAATTTTATCCATTCACCAGGTATAAAATTAGGTTTACCTATAGCTACTATTAATAAATCAGCATTTTTTATATAACTTTTTAAGTTTATAGTAAAACGATGAGTAATAGTAATAGTACAACCAGATAATAATAATTCCATACTCATAGGGCGACCTACTATATTAGAAGCACCTACAATAACAGCATTTAGACCAAAAATATTAATCCGATAATATTTTAATAATTTTATTATACCTAAAGAAGTACATGGACGTAATAAAGGTATACGTTGACATAATCTTCCTATATTATATGGATGAAATCCATCTACATCTTTACTAGGAGATATTCTTTCTAATATTTTACTTAAATTTAAATTTTTAGGTAATGGCAATTGAATTAATATTCCATCTATATTATTATTATTATTTAATGAATCAATAATTTTTATTATAGTATATTCATCTATATTTTCAGGTAAATTATAATCATAAGAAACAAAACCTAAATTTTTACATACTTTACGTTTATTTTGTATATAAATTTTAGATGCTATATTATTGCCAATTAAAATAACTCCTAATCCTGGTGGTCTATATCCTTGAAATAATTTATTATTTATTTTATTTATTATTTTAGTATATATTTTTTTAGCAACCATTTTACCATTAATGATTTTAGCTTGCATTTTAAAGAAAACTCATTTTTTTAAATAATTTTATTATTATGTTTTAAATTTATTTTAAATAATATAATATTGTGATAATATTAAGTTTTCGCGCTCTTAGCTCAGTAGGATAGAGCAATAGCCTTCTAAGCTATTGGTCACAGGTTCGAATCCTGTAGAGCGCATAAATTTTTTGATTTAATTTTATTTATTATATAAAAAGTTTAACGGTATTTATTAGCATAAAAAAATGCTTTATCTAAGTCCGATATTAAATCTTTTGAATCTTCAATACCTACTGATATTCGCAACAATAAATCAGAAATATTTGCTTGTAACATTTCTTCTTTTGTAATACATGCATGTGTCATAGTTGCCGAATGAGAGATTAAACTTTCTACACCACCTAGTGATTCTGCTAAAGTAAATAATTTTAATGAATTTAAAAATAAACTTAGCATTTTTTTAGAACCATTAAAATCAAAACTTAATATAGCTCCAAATCCTTTTTGTTGAATTTTTGCTATATTATGTCCAATATTACTACTAATTGATGGATGATATATTTTTTTTACTAATTTTTGAGTTTTTAAATATTTAATAATTATTAAAGCATTTTTTGCTGCGGTTTTTAATCTAGGATATAATGTTTTAATACCTCTAAGTAATAAATAACTATCAAAAATTGAACTAGTTACTCCTATATTATTACTCCACCAAGATAATGTTTCAATAAATTTTATATTTTTAGATATAATTGCACCTGCTATCATATCAGAATGACCATTTAAATATTTGGTACATGAATGAACTACTAAATCAGCTCCTAAACTTAATGGATTTTGAAAAACAGGACTAAGTAGTGTATTATCAATTACACTAATTGCTCCTGAATTACGTATTTTATTACAATAATCAGTAATATCAATTACATTTAATAATGGATTACTAGGACTTTCTATAAAAATCATTTTAGGTTTTTCTAATAATGCAGATAGTAATGCATTTTTATCATACATAGTAATAAACTTAACTTTATATATTCCTTTACTTAAAAAACTTTTAAATAATCTATAAGTACCACCATAACAATCGTTAGGACAAATTAATAAATCACCTGGATTTAATATTGATGTAATTATTAGATAAATTGCAGACATACCACTATTAGTAATAATTGATCCTGATCCATCTTCTAAAGACGAAATAACATTTTGTAATATATCTCGTGTAGGATTACTTTTTCTAGAATAATCATGTTTTCTAGGATTATTAAAACCATTAAAATTATAAGTAGTAGATAAATATATTGGAGGAATAACAGAACCATATTGTTTATCTGTATTTAAACCATTATGTATGGATACAGTTTTTTTATTATAATGCATAATTTTTTATAAATAATTAAAATTATTATTCAATGATTAATAATTTTAATCTAACATAAATTTAAATATAAATAAATGTAACTTATTTATGTATGTACTTTAAATATTTAATAAATATAATTATTTATAAATAAATTTAATAAATTTAAAATAATAAATTTTATTTAATAAATTTTTGGGTCGTGCAGGATTTGAACCTGCGACCAATTGATTAAAAGTCAACTGCTCTACCAACTGAGCTAACGACCCTTTATTATGGGTGATGACGGACTTGAACCGCCGACAACCTCCTTGTAAGGGAGGGACTCTACCAACTGAGCTAATCACCCTAATAAATAATATTTTATATTTTAATTAATAATAAAAATAAGTAGATATACTTTAATAAAAATTTAATAAAAAATCAAATTATATTTATTTATATAATATAATAATTAAATATTATAACTATAGTAACTACAAAATAAAATATTTATGATAATAAAAACTCGTTTTGCACCTAGTCCCACAGGTAATTTACATATTGGAAGTATTCGTACAGCTTTATACTCTTGGTTATTTGCTAAAAATAATTTAGGTAGTTTTATTCTAAGAATAGAAGATACTGATATTAAAAGATATAAAGAAAATTCTATTGAAAACATTATCAATGGATTAAAATGGTTAAATATTGATTGGGATGAAGGTCCTTATTTTCAAAGTAAAAGAATTGACAGATATAACCATATTATTAATAATATGATTAAAAAAAAATTAGCGTATAAATGTTATTGTTCTAAAGAAGAATTAGAAAAAAATAAAATAGAACAGACATTAATAGGAAAAAAAATAAAATATAATGGTAAGTGTAGAAATTTAACTAATTTTTTTAATAAAGATAATAAATCATTTGTAGTAAGATTTCGTAATCCTGATCATGGTATAGTAAAATTTAAAGATAAAATTCGTGGAACTATTATATTCAATAATAATGAATTAGATGATTTAATAATAAAAAGAACTGATGGTATACCAACGTATAATTTTTGTGTAGTTGTTGATGATTGGGATATGGGAATTACACACGTTATTAGAGGAGAAGAACATATAAATAATACTCCTCGACAAATTAATATCATTAAAGCTATAGGGGCTCGAATACCAATATATGCACATGTTTCTATGATTGTTAATAAATCAGGAGAAAAAATTTCCAAAAGATTTAATAATATAGATATTTTACAATATAAAAAATCAGGTTATTTACCAGAAGCATTATTAAATTATATTGTACGTTTGGGTTGGTCTTATGGTAATCAAGAAATTTTTTCATTAAATGATATGAAAAAGTTATTTAATTTAAATAATATTAGTAAGTCACCTAGTATATTAAATGTTAATAAATTAAATTGGTTAAATAAATATTATTTAAGTAAATTACCCAAACAATACATGATTAATTACTTAACTAATTTTTTTAAAAAAAAAAATATTAATATAAATAATGGTCCTAAAATAAATGATTTATATAATATATTTCATAATAGATGTAATACTTTAAAAGAAATAAATAATTTATGTTATATTTTTTATAATACTCCTAATTATTCAAAAGTTAATTTAATTAATAAATATTTAAATTTGGAAACAAAAGAAATTTTAAATAAGTTATTAAATAAATTTACATTAATTAATATTTGGTCACTATTAATCATTAATACTTCTATAAAAGAAATATCTATAGAATTAAATTTAAATTTTTCTGAGATAGCTATGCCATTAAGATTAGCTATAACAGGTATGGTTAATAGTCCTCCTATTGCTTATATAATATATTTAATGGGTCAAAAAAAAGTTTTAAAATATATTAATAACGCAATAAAATTTATATTAATAAATAATAAACATTATTAATTTTTTATTATAAAAATGATAGGCGGTATATTTTTCCGCTTATCTTTATCTCTTGATATTTTTTAATTAATTCCTTAATCTAGGTGTTATTAATTGTTTTTTAATAGAAGCTGCTAATTCATCTAATGATGAATGTTCAGGATGTTCATATTCTAATGGTTCTCCTGAAAGTTGTACTTCTGCTAAATATGTATGTATAGGTTGTCCTGTATCATCTTCCATTACTACATGATACCATGGTTTTTTACGTAATGTTATGCTATCAGCAACTTCATCAACTTTAGGATCTCTTAGTGAATATTCAGGATCAACATCAATTATTACTCCCAAAAAACCTAATAATTTATGTCTAACCTGTTGACCAATACCAAATTTACTGGTAATCATCATTGTAGCTCCTAATAAATATTTAAATAATTATTAACTTTATCAAAATATATTATAAATGTTTTTTAAGTTTATTTATCTTCAATAATAATTTTATTAAATTAACAAATTATAACTATATTGAAATCAAATTTATTTTAATATAACATATATATTTGTATTATTTAGATAATTTAAACTAATAAATATATTAATTTAATTTTTTTAATAAATTTTTTAGAGATATTATGAATGACTAGACCTATTTTTGCTGTTATCAACACTAATGCGTTAAAACATAATTTACAATTAATTAAAAATATAACATCTAAATCAAAAATCTGGTCAGTAATTAAAGCTGATGCATATGGACATGGTATTAAAAATGTTTGGAAAAGTTTAATACAAACAGATGGTTTTGCAGTATTAACTTTAGATGAAGCTATATTATTAAGAAAATATGGTTGTAATAAACCTATCTTATTATTAGAAGGAATTTTTCATCTGAAAGATTTAGATATAATATATAAATATAATTTTACAATTACTATACATAGTTATTGGCAATTAAACATGCTAATCTTAAATAAACCAAAATATCCAATTGATATATATATAAAAATTAATAGTGGTATGAATAGGTTAGGATTTAATATTAAAAATATTTCTAAAATAATAGATATTATTAAAATAATTAAAATAAAAAATATTACTTTTATGGCACATTTTGCTAATACATCTTATAAAAATTATAAAGTAATTAATAATATTATTAATACTATAAATAATAATATTATTAATACTATAAATAATAATATTATTAAATATAATTTTTTACGTTCATTTGCTAATTCTGCTGCCATATTATGGCATCCACAAACATATTATGATTGGGTTAGACCGGGAATAATATTATATGGCGCATCTCCTACTGGTAATTGGAATGACATAAAAAAAAATAAAATAATTCCTGTAATGACATTAAATAGTGAAATAATTAGTATACAAAAATTATTACCTGGAAATACTGTAGGATATAATGATGTATACCATACTAATAAATATCGTCGTATAGGAATTATAGCATGTGGTTATGCTGATGGATATCCAAGAAATATATCTAATAATACGCCAATATTAGTAGATGGACATGTTACAAAAATTTTAGGTGATATTTCTATGGATATGATTGCAGTAGATTTGATAAATATTCCAAATGCAAATATTGGAAGCAAAGTAGAATTATGGGGAGAAAATATTAAAATAGATGATATTGCTCAATCAGCAAATACTATTGGATATGAAATCATGTGTTCTTTATCTAAAAGAGTTCCTATTTTTATAAAATAGATATTTTTTTTATCTTTTTTAATAAATTCAATTATTTTATTAAAAAATCAATTAATAAAAATTAATTTAATATCTAAATATTTTAATTAAAATATTGTTAAAATAGATATTTCAATACTATTTTTAGAGGATATATGAATATTATTAGTGCATATAAAAATAAATGTGTACTAGAAGTAAAAAATCTTAGTGTTAATTTATTAAATAATAATAATAATTTAATTAAAGTAATTCATAATATATCATTTAATATTCATTCAAATGAAATACTAGCTATGATTGGTGAATCAGGTTCAGGAAAATCTATTACTTCATTATCTATAATGCGTTTAATTGAATTTTATGGAGGTAAAATTATTAATGGTAAAATTATTTTACATACAAAAAAAAATAAAAAATTAGATCTAATCAAATTAAAACCATTTGATTTATCTAGAATTAGAGGATCAGAAATATCTATGATATTTCAAGATCCTTTTAGTAGCCTCAATCCTTTATTTAAAATAGGAGAGCAAATAACAGAAGTAATTAAATTAC
This sequence comes from Enterobacteriaceae endosymbiont of Plateumaris consimilis, assembly GCF_012563145.1. Taxonomy (NCBI): domain Bacteria; kingdom Pseudomonadati; phylum Pseudomonadota; class Gammaproteobacteria; order Enterobacterales; family Enterobacteriaceae; species Enterobacteriaceae endosymbiont of Plateumaris consimilis. The sequence continues at coordinate 18,307 of NZ_CP046230.1, forward strand.
ATCAACATAAAAATTATAGTTCTTCATTAAAAGAAGCTAAGAGAATGTTAGATTTAGTAAAAATTTCTAATATTAATAATATTATTAACTATTATCCTTATCAATTATCAGGAGGAATGTTACAAAGAATATGTATTGCTATAGCTATATCATGTAATCCAACAGTTTTAATTACTGATGAACCAACTACTGCTTTAGATACTATATTACAAAAACAATTATTAAAATTAATAAAAGATATTAAAAAAGAAAAAAATATAGGAATAATTTTTATTACACATAATTTAAGTTTAATTAATTTAATAGCAGATAAAGTTATTATTATGTATAGAGGAAAAATAGTAGAAAAATCTTCTGTACAAAAAATTTTAAATAATCCTAAGCATAATTATACACAATATTTATTAAAAAATTATCCTAAATTTATTTTGAATAACAATAAAAAATTTTTTTATACTATAAAATATAGTTCATTATATAATAAACATGCATCTAATAAAACTATAATTAAAAAAAATATACCTCTTTTAATAATAAAAAATATTGTTACTCGTTTTGATATAAAAAAAAATTTTTTTAATAAAACATTAAATCAAATATATGCTGTAGAAAAAGTTTCTTTACATTTATATAAAGGAGAAACATTATCTATCATTGGTGAATCTGGATGTGGCAAATCTACAATAGTAAAATCTATTTTTAATCTAGTTAAAAGTAAAATTAAATTATTTTACTTAAATAATAAAAAAATAAATTTATCTAATAAAAAAGATTTGTTCTTTATTAAAAAAAATATACAATGTATTTTTCAAAATTCATATACATCTCTTAATCCTCAAAAAACTATTGGTTATTCTATAATGGAACCATTATTAGTACATAAGATATTATTAACATATAATGAATTAATAGAACGTGTAAAATATTTACTTAAATGTGTAGGATTAAAATCTGATTATATAAATTATTATCCTAAGGAACTTTCCGGGGGACAACGTCAAAGAATTTGCATAGCTAGAGCATTAGCTGTTAACCCAAAAATTATAATAGCAGATGAATCATTTTCCTCTTTAGATATTATATTACAGTCTAAAATATTTAATTTAATACTTAAATTGCAAAATAAATTTAATATATCATTTATCATAATATCTCATGATATTGCAATGATAAAACGTATTAGTCACCGTATAGCAATAATGTATTTAGGACAAATAATAGAAATTGGTCCTTCAAAATTAATTTTTGAAAATCCACAACATAGTTATACTAAAAAATTAATATTATCTACATTTAATATGAATATTAAAAAAAAACAATATTCTGATATATTGTTTTTTTCTGATAATTTTACCAAAAATAATATTTTTCCTATTGGAACTATATTACCAACAAAAAATTTTATTCAAGTCGGAAAAGATCATTATATAATTCAAGAATCTAATAATGATTACAACTAAGGTAAATAAATAATGATAATAAAACATAATATTAAATATATATTATTTTTTATTTTTTTTATGTTTAATAGTACATTGTTCGCTAATACAAAAAATGTAATAATAGCAATTGGTTCAGATATAACTACTCTAGAACCATATGATGCAAATGATACATTATCACAAAATGTTTCTAAATCATTTTATCAAGGATTATTTGAATTTGATAAAAATATGCATATAAAAAATGTATTAGCAAAAAGTTATAAAATAGAAAAATCTGGATATATTTGGATTATTTATTTAAAATCTGGTATTAAATTTCATGATAATACTAATTTTAATGCTAATTCAGTAAAAATTAATTTTGATCGTTTTAAAGATAAAAATAATAATTTTAAAAGATATAGTTTATTTAGTATAATTAATCAAGTTATAGTTGTAAATGACTTAACAGTAAAATTTATTTTAAAACAACCAATTTCTTCATTTATTAATATCTTAGCACATCCAGCATCAGTAATAGTATCACCTAGTGCTATTAATAAATATGGTAAAAATATTAAATTTCATCCTGTTGGAACAGGACCGTATATTTTTATAGAATGGTCTGAAAAAGAATATTTAAAAGTTAAAAAATGGAAAAATTTTTGGAAAAAAAATTATCCTAAATTAGATAGTATTACTTGGTTGTCAATATTAGATAATAATAGTAGAGTAATAATGTTAAAAAATGGAGAAGTAGATTTTGCTTTTCCTATTTCTTATGAACAAATTAAATTTTTAAAAAATAAATCTTATAATATTAAAATATCTGTAATTACTTCAATTATGCAAAGATATATTAGTTTTAATATTACTAAACCTCCTTTTAATAATTTAAAAGTTAGAAAAGCAATTAATTATGCCATTAACCGTCATATTTTAATTAAAGTAGCTTTTTCTGGATATGCTATACCTTCTTATGGTATCATTTCTCCTTTAATAAAATATTCAATAAGTTATCCAACTATAAAATATAATATTAAAAAATCAAAAGAACTTTTAAAACAAGCTGGATATCCTAATGGTTTTAATACTATATTATGGTCATCACATAATAATAATACATCATTAAAAGCATTACAAATTATTCAACAACAATTATTATTGGTTGGCATTCATATCAAAATATTTGCTTTAAATACAGAACAAAGAGTTACACAAGTGGAATCTAAGAATAAAAATAATAGTGAATTATTAATGTTATATACAGGATGGTCTCCATCTACAGGAGAAATTAATTGGGCTTTAAGTCCATTATTCTCAACATCATCTTTTCCTCCAGAATTATTTAATACATCTTTTTATAGTAATAAAATTGTAGATACAACATTAATCAATGCTAATAAAACAAATAATATAAAAATTAAAAAAGAATTATATAAGAAAATACAAGATATTATTTGGAATGATAAACCATGGGCTCCTTTAGTAATAGAAAAATTAATTTGTGCTTATAATAAAAATTTAATTAATTTTTTTATACAACCTGATGGAGGTTTTGATTTTAATGAAGCTGATAAAGTATATTAATTAATAATATTAAAATTTATGTTAATGTTTATATTTAAAAAATTTATAGAAACAATTATTTTAATATTTATACTTATTTCTATTGTATTTATAATATCTCATATATTACCAGGTGATCCAGTTAGTTTAATGAGTAATTCTGAAGTTAGTAATATTACTATCAAAAACATTCGTACTGAATTAGGATTAGATCAAAACTTAATTAAACAGTTTATATGTTTTTTAAAAAATATTATACATGGTAATTTAGGTTATTCATTTATTTCTAAAAAACCTGTATTAGAAGAAATTTCAAAAAAATTTTTAAATACATTTTTTTTAACAATAATAAGTATTTTAATAGGATCTATTACTGGTATTTTATTAGGCATATTTAGTTGTATAAAAAATAATAGTTATATTGATAATATAATCAATATATTTACTATTGCTGGAATATCATTTCCTTCTTTTACAATTGGATTATTATTAATAGAATTTTTTTCCATAAAAAATAATTTTATTTTAATTTATAGTAATAGTTATTGTGCATATATTTTACCTTCTATTACTCTTAGTATTACTATTATGTCCATTATTAGTAGAATTACTAAAGTCTCTTTAATGAATATTATACAAGAAAATTATATTTATAGTGCTAGAGCCAATGGTATTAGTGAATGGACAATTTTTACGAAATATGCATTACGTAATGCTATGATTCCAATTATCACTATGATTGGTTTACAATTTGGATTTTTACTTAGTGGATCTATTACAATAGAAATAATTTTTAACTTACCAGGAATGGGTAAATTATTATTAGATGCTATAGAAATGAGAGATTATCCTATAATACAAGCTTCAATAATGTTGTTTTCCATAGAATTTATTATTATTAATTTAATTTTAGACTTTATTTATAAATTAATTAATCCTAAACTTAATAATAAATTTATTATATAATAAGATATATAAATTCAATCAATATATCAGGTTTTTTTATTCATGAAAAAATTAAATTTTAGTTTTATAATATCGATTTTATTTGTTATATTACTTATTTTTATATCTATATTTCATTCATTAATCACACCTTTTGACCCTGAAAATTATTTTGACTATAATCATCTTAGTGCGGGACCTAGTAAACTACATTGGTTTGGATTAGATTCTTTAGGAAGAGATATATTTAGTAGAATATTATATGGAACTCATATTACACTTTTAACCAGTATAATTTCTGTAATTATAGGAGCCATAATTGGATCTTTTTTAGGATTATTAACAGGATATTACCAAAATAATTTTGATATTTTAATCATGAGAATATGTGATATATTACTTGCATTGCCTAGTATATTATTAGCTGTAATAATATCAGTTATTATTAAGAATGGAATTTTAAATGTTATATTTACTATAACTATTATAAATATTCCAATTTTTATTAGATTAGTAAGAAGTAATACTTTAATAATAAAAAATCAAGATTTTATTTTAGCATCTCAATGTATTGGATTATCTAATATTAAAATAGTGTTTTATCAAATTTTTCCTCTTATTATTAATTCTATTATAATATATTCTACTATGAGAATAGGTACTTCTATTATTACTGCCACAAGTTTATCTTTTTTAGGTTTAGGGATACAAGCACCAACTCCTGAATGGGGTTTAATGGTAAATGAATCTAGATTTGAAATGTTAACATCACCACATCTAATAATTTTTCCTAGTTTAGCTATATTTATAACTGTTTTGTCATTTAATATTATAAGTGATAATATTAAATATTTCATAACTTTAAATAAAAAATATTAATTTTTATTTAAATTAATATTTAGATAACTTTATTAATTTATTTAAATTGTTAATATCAATTCTTTTAAATAAGATTTTAAATTGTTTTATTTCACTACCTAAAAGTGGATAATATAAATTATTAAAATTTAATTTTTTTTTTAAAAAAATTTCACTTTTTTTGGATAATATAGGCATAATTGGTTTTATATAAGTTATAATTACACGAAACATATTAATACCCATAGAACAAATGTTTTGTATATTTAAATCTGTAATATTTTTTTTAGCTAATAACCAAGGTTTTTCATCATCAATATAACGATTAGCAATATCTGCTAATTTTAAAATTTCTTTTACAGCATGACTAAATTGTAAATTTATAAAGTAATTATGAATAATTTCTGATTTTTTAACAAAATTTAAATATAATTTTTTATCAATATTATCTGATAATTTATTATTAAAAAAATGATTTATAAAATATGATGTACGAGATGCTAAATTAACTATTTTATTAACAATACCATTATTAATTTGTATTACAAAATCATCTAAATTTAAATCAATATCATCTGTATTTAAAGATAATTTTGAAGCATAATAAAAACGTAAACTATCAGAATCTACATATTTTAACCAATTTTTTGCAGTAATAAATGTACCTTTTGATTTGGACATTTTATTACCATTTAATGTTACATGACCATGAACAAACAATTTAGTAGGTTTTCTAAAATTACTTCCTTCTAAAATAGCTGGCCAAAATAAACTATGAAAATAAATTATATCTTTTCCTATAAAATGATATAATTCTGTTATGGAATTAATATTCCACCATTCATAAAAATTTAATTTTTTGTTTTTATTACATAGATTTTTAAATGTACTAATATATCCAATAGGTGCATCTAACCAAACATAAAAATATTTATTTATTGTTCCTGGTATTTTAAAACCAAAATACGGTGTATCTCTAGTTATATCCCATAATTTTAATCCAGATATAAACCATTCTTTAACTTTATGTTCTACTGATTTTTGTAAAACTCCTGAACTGATCCATTTTTTAATTTTATCAGTAAATTGAGGTAAATCAAAAAAATAATGTTCAGTAATACGTAATTCTGGAATTGTATTAGATAAAATAGAAATAGGTTTTATTAAATCAATACTATTATAAGTTGATCCACAAACTTCACAATTATCACCATATTGATTTAAAGTTTTACATTTTGGACATGTACCTTTAACAAATCTATCTGGTAAAAATAGACCATAATTATGATCAAATAATTGGCTAATTATTTTTTTTTTTATAAAATTTTTTTTTTTTAAACGTAAATAAATAGAATTAGATATTAAACGATTTTCATCACTATGAGTAGTATAATAATTATTATAACTAATATTAAATTTTTTAAAATCTGATATGTGTTGTTTATGTATTTGAGAAATCATTTTTTCTGGAGTGATATTTAATTCTTGAGATTTTAACATAATAGCAGTACCATGAGCATCATCTGCACATATGAAATATATTTCATTAGAATAATATAATTTATTATGTCTTACCCAAATATCTGCTTGAATATGTTCTAACATATGTCCTAAATGAATAGGACCATTTGCATATGGTAAAGCACAGGTAACTAATATTTTTTTTTTATACTTCATCATAATTTTATTTATAAAATGAAACAATTTTTATGTTTTACTTTAAAATAGTATCATTTTATTTTTGTTAAAAATAGTAAATAGTAAATTTATTTAAAAATAATTTAATGAGATACATTATTATATAATCTTATAATAAAATTATTTCCTATAGGAAATAATAAATATAAAGATAATATTAATAATACATAACAAAAAATTTCTTCTTTAAAAAAATTATTTTTTATAATAGGTAATGAAAATTTTTTTTTGTATGGCCATAATAATGGTACTCCATAAGGAGTTAACATATCAGAACATATATGACTTGAATAACCTATTATAAATCCTATTTTTATATCAATAGGAATAATATTAAAACTATAATAATTTAAAAAAATTATAATAATAATTAAAGATAATAAACTATGTGTAAATCCTCGATGACCAAATATTTTAGATATTATATATGAAAATATCTTTATTTTATTTCCTAAAAAAGATTTAGGATGATCAATATCTGGCAATAAACATGTAATTATTGATGCTGGAATTATATGCCACCAATCATATTGGATTATATATTTATTTAAAATAAAATGTTGAATTAAAATGCTACTAGATATAGCAAAAATTATATGTCCTTTAAATTTCATTTATATAACCTAAAATAAATCTATTCTATTTTGCTAATTTAACAATTATATTATACGTATCAATATTAATTTCTTTAATAATAACTTTAATTTCATCACATAATTTAAATGTTAACTTGTTTTTAATATAAATTAAACCTTTTTCTGAATTAATATTAATTTCATTAATAATTGGATATAAAAATTTTTTGGGTATAAAAGCATATGCACCATTCTTTATTAAACGTACACGTATTCCAATATATAATATATCAATTATTTTAGATATAAAAACTTCTTTTGTATAAATACTATTTTTTAAAAATTTATAATATAACCAAGAAGATAAATCTTTGGAAGCTTGTTTATTTAAACATTTTATTTTATTCATCAAATAAAATATTTTATTTGATGGTTTATTAATTATTTCTTTTCTAATTATAGATTTTAATAATCTATGATTAATTATATCTCCAAACTTTCGAATAGGAGATGTCCAAGTAGCATAACATTTAACACCTAAATAAAAATGAGGTGCAGGTTTTACATGGAATATTGTCATTAATTGATATTTTTTTAAACGTTGTTTTAATAATTGTAAATTTTCTAATTTATCATTTATTTTTTTAAATCCTTTTAAATTTATTAAAAATGATACATTACATTCAATATTATATTCTTTTAATAAAGATATTACTTTATTTATTTTATTATAATTAAAACCATTATTTATATTATAAACTCCAAAACCTAATTTTTTTTTTAATATTTTTGCTGCACATATATTAGCTGCTATCATTGTTTCTTCAATAATTTTATGTGCAATACGTTTTTCCTCTATTATTATATTTAATATTTTTCCTTTATGATTAAATATAAATTTATAATCTTTATTATTAAATAATAATACATTTTTATTTTTCCATTTAATACGATATTGATAAAATTTATATAATAACAATATTTGTTGCTTTACATCATTATTTTTTGGATTCCAATTTCCTATATTTTCTAACCAATTAGATACATTATAATAACTTAATTTAGCTTTGGATTGTATCCAAGCTATAGAAAAATCTATTTGTTCTAATAAAATACCATGATTATTAATTTGCATTTTACATATTAATGCTGACCTGGTTTGATTAGGATTTAAAGAACATAAATTTTCTGATAAAAATTTAGGTAGTAAAGGAACAGTAAAACCAGGTAAATAATTAGTAAACATACGTTTTAATGCAATTTTATTTAATTCACTATCTTCAGATATATAAGATGTAGGATCAGCTATAGCTACATAAATAATTAATTTTTTTTCAGACATTTCTTTTATAAAAATAGCATCATCTATATCTTTAGTATCATTATTATCTATTGTAATAAAACATAAATCTGTAAGATCTTCTCTATATAAATTTTTGTCTAAAATATGTATATTTTTACATAAATCATCACTTGGAGGATCAATTTCAAGATTATATTTAGAAAGTATTGTCCACCATGGAATTAAATAATTATTATTTTTAGTTATATGTTCTAAAATTTCTGCAATAAAAACGTTTTTTTGTGTTTTTAAAGGATGATTAACTATAGTTGCAATTACTTTTTCTTTATTTTGAAAAATATGTTTAATATTTTTTTTAGAAAAACATTCTATAATTATATTGTGTAAAAGTTTATTTTCTGGAATAACAAATAATTTATTATTATTTATTTTTATGTTTCCTATAAAAAAATTTATTGATGATTTTAATAACTTAATAGGAATAGCTACTAATTTATTATTAATATGTTTAATACTAGCAATTACATAATCGTCATGGATTACGTATTTTATATATAAATTAGATATTTCATATATTTGATTTGATTCTGTTTCTAATATACCAAATTTTTTATTAAAAATTTTAATATTACCTTTTACTAGAAAAGATTTATTAGAAAATTTTTCTTTTAGTGATAGTAATACTTTATTATTATTTAACATAAGATAAAATCTTTTAATTATATTAATAATACAAAAATATTTTTATTATAAAATATACATTTATAATTAAAATGGAATATCATCTTCAAAATCAATAATATTTTCATGTTTATCTGATAATAATGATTGATTATTTTCTTTATTTATTAAATCATTATCTGTTTTTGAATTCCAATGATTATTTTCTAATTTATTTTTATTATTAATTGGTTGTTTATTCATTATATTTTCATTTTGACGATTATTTCCTAACATTTGCATAGTACCTCCTATACTAACTATTACTTCAGTAATATAATGATTTTGTCCATTTTGATCTTGCCATTTTCTTGTTTGTAAATATCCTTCTATATATACTTGAGATCCTTTTCGTAAATATTCATTAGCGATTTCTGCTAATTTACCAAAAATTACAATTCTATGCCATTCTGTTTTTTCTTTATTTTCTTTAGTTTGTTTATCTTTCCAATTTTCTGAAGTAGCCATTATAATATTAACAACAGCATTACCATTCGGCATATAACGAATTTCAGGATCTTTTCCTAAATTGCCTATTAAAATTACTTTATTAATACCTCTTTTACTAGACATAATATGTTCCTTTTTTTAAAAAAATAAATTATTAAAAATAATTTAAAAAGTTTTATATAAAAATCAATTAAGTTAATAATGTTCTATTGATAAACGTAACTTTTTCATAGCATTTTTTTCTAATTGACGAATTCTTTCAGCAGAAATACCATAATAATTAGCTAACTCTTGTAATGTAGTTTTATTTTTATTTTTATTTAACCAACGAGAATATATTATATTTCTACTACGTTGATCTAATTTTAATATGGCATTGGATAACTTATGTGAAATATAATCTTTCCAATTATTTTGTTCAATATCGTAAGCAAAATTAGATTGTTTATCTTGAAGATAATATGTAGAATTAGTATTTTTATTATTTTTAATATTATTTTGTATCGGAAAATCAAATGTCATATCCTGTGATGACATTCTTGATTCCATTTCTTTTACATCTTTAATTGATACTCCTAATTCTTGAGCTACCATATTAATTTCTTCTATATTAAACCAACCTAATCTTTGTTTAGCTTTACGTAAGTTAAAAAATAATTTTCTTTGTGCTTTAGTTGTTGCTACTTTTACTATACGCCAATTTCGTAATACATACTCATGTATTTCTGCTTTTATCCAATGAACAGCAAAAGAAACTAAACGAACACCTATTTCTGGATTAAATCTACGAACAGCTTTCATTAAACCAATATTGCCTTCCTGTATAAGATCAGCTAACTGTAATCCATAACCAGAATATTTTTTAGCTACATGTACAACAAAACGTAAATGAGATAAAATTAATTTTTTTGCAGATATAATATCACCTTTATAAAACAATTTGTTTGATAATTCTTTTTCTTCTTTATGAGTTAGCATAGGCCATATATTAGTTATATATATATATGACTCTAAAGTTCCTAATGGAGTTATGGATGATGTTAACATCATATCTTTAATCATCATATCCTCTTAAAGTTTTAACAAAACTTAATTTTTTAATAAATTTTAATTTTTATAAAAAATAGCATTAATAAATTCTTTAGCATTAAATAAATGTAAATTAGTAATCTTTTCTCCAGAACCAATATACCTGATTGGTATACCAAATTCATTAGCTAAAGAAAAAATAATTCCTCCTTTAGCTGTTCCATCAACTTTAGTAACAGTTATACCTGTAACTCCAATACTATCATGAAATATTTTTAATTGATTAATAGAATTTTGTCCAATATTAGCATCTAATATTAACATGATCTCATCAGGGGGAGATTGATTATTAACTTTTTTAATTACGCGAACAATCTTTTTTAATTCTTCTATTAAATTTAAATTATTATGTAATCTACCTGCTGTATCTGCTATTAATATATCAATATTTTTATTTTTAGCTTTATAAAAAGCATCAAAAATTACAGATGCACTATCTTTTTTTTTATAGTTATTTACAATATAACTATGACTTTTATTACTCCAAAAAGTTAATTGTTTATCAGCACCAGCTCTAAAAGTATCTCCAGATGCTAAAAGTACTGATTTATTATTTTTATAAAAATAATAAGCTAATTTTCCTATAGTAGTTGTTTTACCAACACCATTTACACCAATAATTAAAATTATAAATGGTTTCTTATTACCAATAATTAATGGACGTTCTACAGGAATTAATATATTTAACATTTCATGTTTTATATAATCATATAATAAAAATGAACTTTGTAATTTTTTTTTATCTGCATATTTAGATACTAAATTAATAATTTTTTTAGTTGTTTTTAATCCTACATCAGCAGTAATTAAAGTTTTTGTTAAAGAATTAAATAGTTTTTCATCTATAATATTTTTATTACTAAAAATCTTAATAATTTCTTTACCAATATTTCTACTAGTTTTTAATAAACTATTTTTTAAATAACTAAAAAATCCTTGTTTTTTTTTAACTATTGCAGCAGGAATAGATATTTTATTTTGTGTCATAATGTTTTATTGTATATATATAATTTTATAATTTTAATTTGATAAAAGATACTTAATATTAAGTATAATAAATATTATTTAATTAATATATAAAAAAATAATATTTCAATTTATTAATTAAGATTTAATGTTTTTATATATAGTCAATATTATTCATATGAACAAAATAAATATTATTTCAGGAAAATGGAAAGGTAAAAAAATATATGTGATTAAAGATAAAAATTTAAGACCTACAATGAATTTTATTCGTGAAAATTTATTTAATTGGTTATCTAAAAATCTATATATGCTAAAATGTTTAGATTGTTATGCTGGTACTGGAGCTCTTAGTTTTGAAGCTTTATCAAGAAATGCTTTATCTGCTACTTTAATTGAAAATAATTTTAAAATTTTTCAACAATTAAGAAAAAATTCTATTTTATTACAAACTAAAAAAATAATGTTAATTTATAAAAATACTTTGGATTATTTATCTACACGTGGGAATCAATATGATTTAATTTTTATAGATCCTCCATTTTCTAAAAAAAATATATTAATTGAAAAAACTTGTTTTTTATTAGAAAACAATTATTGGTTAAAAAATAATGCATTAATTTATCTTGAATATAAAATAAATAGTACAAAAATTGTATTACCAAAAAATTGGTTTTTATATCGTAAGAGAAAATTAAGTATTGTAAATTATGAATTATATAAAAGAAATTATATTTAATATACAATTATTTATTAAAATTTTTTATTACAAATAAATAAGGAATAGAATTTATTTTTTTTTTAATAATTTTATATTTCATAAATAAACAAAATTGTTTTATATCTAAATAAACTAAGTTATTATCAGTAATAATAAGTAAAGTTTGATTTTTTATCATATTGCGAGTTTTTTTTTTAATCATTATTAATGTTTCAGGACAATGAAAACCTTTTATATTTAAAATATAAGTAGGATTACTATAAAATTTTTTAATTCCATAATTATTAATTATATTATTATTATTCAAAATAAGACTATTTATATATATTCATAAAATGTTTTATATTAACATACAATATAAAAAAATTGTATTTAAAGATATATTTATAAGGAAACTTTGTGAATTTAACAAAAGAAAAACAAAAAGTTCTTGATGATGCTATTTCTCAAATAGAAAAACAATTTGGAAAAGGTTCTATTATGAGACTAGGTGATAATAGAACTATGGATATAGAATCTATATCAACAGGATCTATAACTTTAGATATAGCTTTAGGTATAGGTGGATTACCTATTGGTCGTATTGTAGAAATATATGGTCCAGAAGCTTCAGGAAAAACTACATTAACATTACAAGTTATAGCTGAAGCTCAAAAAGCCGGTAAAATATGTGCTTTTATTGATGCAGAACATGCTTTAGATCCTATATATGCTAAAAAACTTCATGTTGATATTAATCGTTTATTATGTTCTCAACCTGATACAGGAGAACAAGCATTAGAATTATGTGATGCATTAGCTAAATCAGGTATAGTAGATGTTATTATTGTAGATTCTGTAGCAGCATTAACACCTAAAGCAGAAATTGAAGGAGAAATAGGAGACTCTCATATAGGATTAGCTGCTAGAATGATGAGTCAAGCAATGCGTAAATTAGCTAGTAATTTAAAACAATCTAATACATTATTAATTTTTATAAATCAAATACGTATGAAAATAGGTGTATTATTTGGTAATCCTGAAGTTACCACTGGTGGTAATGCTTTAAAATTTTATTCTTCTATAAGATTAGATATTCGTAAAATTGGTAATGTTAAAAATGGAGATAATATTATTGGTAGTGAAACAAGAGTAAAAGTAGTAAAAAATAAAGTTGCTGTACCTTTTAAACAAGCAGAATTTCAAATTATATATGGAGAAGGAATCAATATTTATGGAGAATTATTAGATTTAGGTGTTACACAAAAATTAATAGAAAAATGTGGTTCATGGTATAGTTATAAAAATGAAAAAATAGGACAAGGAAAATTAAATGCTATAAATTTTTTAAAACAAAATAAAAAAAAAGCAAATGATATTGAATCAAAATTAAGAGAAATTTTATTAAATAAAAATATTTTTTAAAAACTATTACTATTTTTTAATAAATTGTAAATTTTAAAAAAAATAAACAAATAAATTAAAGGTTTTTTATCCATGGTAAAAACAACTAATGAAATTAGTAAGATTTTTCTAAATTATTTTTCTGATAAAAAACATATTATCATGAAAGGTAGTTCATTAATACCACAAAATGACTCATCATTATTATTTACAAATGCTGGAATGAATCAATTCAAAGAATTTTTTTTAGGAAATAAACAATCTAATCAATCACGTATAGTTACAATACAAAAATGTATACGTATTGGAGGAAAACATAATGATTTAGAAAATGTAGGTTTTACAAATAGACATCATACATTTTTTGAGATGTTAGGCAATTTTAGTTTCGGAGATTATTTTAAAAAAGAAGCTATTTATTATGCATGGGAGTTATTAACTGATTCAAAATGGTTTAATTTGAATAAAAAAAAAATATTTGTTACTGTATATTATACAGATAAAGAGACTTATAATATTTGGTATAAACATATAGGAGTTTTAAAAAAAAATATTATTTTAATCGGAGATAAAAATAATATTCTTTATAATTCTGATAATTTTTGGCAAATGGATAATACTGGTCCTTGTGGACCTTCAACTGAAATTTTTTATGATTTAGGAGAACATTTATCTGGTGATATTATTAATAATACTGGAAATCGTTTTATTGAAATATGGAATATTGTATTTATACAATTTAATAAAACTTCATATGGAAAATTAATTCCATTAAATATAAAGTCAGTTGATACAGGTATGGGATTAGAACGTATTAGTTGTGTTTTACAAGGATTTGATTCTAATTATCAATTAAATATATTTAAAAAATTAATTAAATATATAGCTACAATTACTAATACAACTAATTTAGAAAATAATTCTTTAAAAGTAATAGCAGATCATATTAGATCTACTGTATATTTAATATATGAAGGAATATTACCTAGCAATGAAAATAGAGGTTATGCTTTACGAAAAATTATAAGGAGAGCTATAAATCATGGAAAAATGTTAGGACAAAAAAAACCTTTTTTTTATAAAATAGTAAAAATATTTATAGAAAACATAAGTATTGATTCCAAAATAATAAAATTAGATGAAAAATGTAAGTTTATTGAAAAAATTATACAAAATGAAGAAAAAAACTTTGAAAAAATTTTAAAAAATGGAACAATATTATTAAATAAAGAAATTAAAAAATTAAAAACAAATATTTTAAGTGGTAAAAAAGTATTTTATTTATATGATACTTTTGGAGTATCAATAGATTTAATAAAAAGTATATGTAAAAAAAAAAATATTGATATAAATCAAAAAGAATACAATCAATATATGGATATACAACGTAATCTTGCTAGGAAAAATAATTTATTTAAAAATAATCAAAAGTCACATTATATAAATAAAAAATCAAAATTTGAAGGATATTGTAAATTTGAAACTAATAGTCGTATATTAGATATATATATAAATAATAAACTAACAAATAAAATTCATAAAGGTGAAAAAGGAGTAATAATATTAAATATTACCCCATTTTATGGAGAATCAGGAGGACAAATAGGTGATATAGGTTATTTAGAAAAAGATCAGAATAATTTATTTAAAGTTTGTAATACCAAAATTAATAAAGACTTAATACTTCATATAGGAGAAATGATTTCAGGTACATTAGTTGTAAATGATAATTTAAAAGCTAAAATAAATATTGATTTTAGACAAAATATTAGTAGAAATCATTCTGTAACACATTTATTACATGCTTGTTTACGTAAATTATTAGGAGAACATGTACAACAAAAAGGATCTTATATTACAGACACTTATTTACGTTTTGATTTTTCTTATTTTAAGAATTTAGATTTTTTATTCTTATTAAAAATAGAAAAAATGATAAATAATTATATATTTGATAATATTCCTGTTAAAATATACACAATTAATAAATATATAGCTAAAAAAAATGAAAACATAATATCATTATTTGATGAAAAGTATGGTGATATTGTTAGAATTGTGGAAATAGAAAAAATTTCTAAAGAATATTGTGGAGGAACTCATATATTAAATACGAATCAAATTGGTTTTTTTATAATTAAAAAATTTAGTAATATATCACATGGAATTAAAAGAATACATGCTATAACTCATGATTATTCATTACAATATATACAAAAACAAAATGAAAGATTAAAATTAATTATTGATATTTTTAAAACTAATAAAGCTCATTTAATTGAAAAAATTTTAATATATAAAAATAAAAGAAGTATTTTAAAAAAATCTTTAAATAATTTAGAACAATATTTTATTGAGAATGAAAGTAAAATATTATTATCAAATAATATTTTTTCACAAAATATTAATTTTATAATAAGCAATATTTATAATTTTCATCCTAAATTATTTCATTTATTCTTAAAGAATTTAATTAGTAAAATAAATAATTTTATAATAATATTATCTACTAAATGGGATAATAATTATTATATAATGATAAAAATTTCTAATAATTTAGCAAATAATATTAATGTTATTAAAATTATTAATAAATTATGTGATAAAAATCATTGTAAAATTGGAGGATGTGTTACCATAGCACAAATAAATTGTGATTTTAATGAAATACAATTTAATTTATTTTTAACTAAAATTAAATCATTTTTTTTAAATTATATAAAAAATTAATATTTAATATATAAACATTTTTTATTAATAGAAAATTTAAAACATTGTTTTAATGTAAAAATTTTATGAAAATATTTTAATTAATAATTTTTAATTAAATATTACTTAATTTTAATTTTAATTTTAATTTTAATTTTTATTTTTTATTTTTTTCAAGGAGAAAAAAATGCTTATTCTTACTCGCCGAGTAGGCGAAACACTTATGATAGGTGATGAAGTTATGGTAACAGTCTTAGGAATTAAAGGAAATCAAGTTCGAATTGGTGTTAATGCTCCTAGAGAAATATCTGTTCATCGTGAAGAAATTTATCAACGTATTCAAGCAGAAAAAAATCAGCAAACAACTTGTTAAATAAATAAAATAATTTTGTATAAAATCTTAAATAATTAATTTGACTTATTTTTTTATAAAATATAGTATAATTTTTATATGGTGAGATGGCCGAGTGGTTGAAGGCGCACCCCTGCTAAGGGTGTATGTGGTATGAACTATTACATCGAGGGTTCGAATCTCTCTCTCACCGAATTTAAAGGGCATCCGTAACTCAGTGGAATAGAGTACTCGGCTACGAACCGAGCGGTCGGAGGTTCGAATCCTCCCGGATGCAAATTAGTTATAAATATTTTTAAAAAATTTATTTAATCACTATTAAAAATTATTATATTTTTTTCTTAAAATTTTTGTTGCTTTAACCATATTATATAAACTTTGTTTTACTTCTTCCCAAGTTCTTGTTTTTAATCCACAATCAGGATTAACCCAAAAATTTTTAAAAGAAATATTTTTTAATGCTTTAATTAAAAATTTTTTAATTTTATTTATAGATGGTATATTAGGTGAATGTATATCATATACTCCTAGTCCTAATTCATTAGGATAATTTAAATTCTTAAATAATTTAATTAAATTATCACCAGAACGAGATGTTTCAATACTAATAACATCAGCATCTAAAGCTATTATATCATGTATAATATCTTTGAATTCAGAGTAGCACATATGAGTATGAATTTGTGTTACATCTTTTGTAGATGATATTGTTAAATGAAAAGATTCTTTAGCCCATTTTAAATATGAATTCCATTCAGATTTTTTTAATGGTAATCCTTCTCTTAAAGCAGGTTCATCTATTTGTATAATTTTAATGTTAGCTTTTTCTAAATCGTATATTTCTTCTTTTAGAGCTAATGCAATTTGTTTAGTAATTTCTATAGGAGAAATATCATCTCTAGGAAAAGACCAAAGTAACATTGTTATAGGTCCAGTTAACATTCCTTTAACTATTTTTTTTGTTAACGATTGTGCGTATTTAGACCAATATACTGTTATAGGTTTTTTTCTACTAATATCTCCAATAATAATTGGAGGTTTTACACAACGAGAACCATAACTTTGAACCCAACCATTTTCAGTTATAACAAAACCATTAAGATTTTCTCCAAAATATTCAACCATATCGTTTCTTTCAGGTTCACCATGTACTAATACATCTAAATCTAAATTTTCTTGAATATTAATTATATTTTTAATATGTTTTTTCATATTTTTTTTATAATTATCATAGCTAATAAATCCTGATTTAAAATCAGATCTTAATTTTCTAACATCTGAAGTTTGTGGAAATGATCCTATTGTAGTAGTTGGAATAAATGGTAATTTTAACTTTCTCTTTTGTAACAGTGATCTTGTATTATAATTTTTACGATTATTTATAATATGATTTCCAATTAATAATATTTTTTTTTGTACTTTTATATTAGTTATATCTTTGAAAAATTTTCTAGAATATATAGATTCACTCCATTGAACTAATTCACTATAATCATTATTATTTATAGCTTTAGTTATTAAAGATAATTCTTTACATTTTTGTATTGAAAAAGAAAACCAATTTTTAATTTTTTTATTTAATTTAAATTCTAAATTCAAATCTACTGGACTATGTATTAATGAACAAGAACTACCAATCCATAATAATGGTCTACTTTTTTTTATAGATAATAAAATATCATACCATTTTTTTAAATTAGTTTTCCAAATATTTCTACCACTAATAATTCCAAAAGATATAATCCATTTTTTAGAAATATTATTATTGATATATTCAATATTATCTTTTCCATTAACTAAATCTATATGTATTCCATGTACAGGCAACATTTTAATTAATTCAATATTATGACTAATACTACCAAAATATGTAGTTAATAATATATTAATATTATTAATATTATCTCTTAAAATATCATAAGCATTTTTAAACGCTTGTAACCATTTTTTTGGTAATTCTAGTGCTAAAATAGGTTCATCTATTTGAACCCATTGAATATTTCTTTTTTTTATTTCTAATAATATTTCAATATATACTGATAAAATATTTGTTAATAATTCTAAACGACTAAAATGATTATTTTGTATTTTATTACCTAACCAAAGATATGTAATAGGACCTATTAATATAGGTTTAATATTATTAAAATTCATTTTAATAGCTTCATCTAATTCATTTAATAGTTCTTTTGAGGAAAAATGAAAAGATTGATTTTTATAAAATTCGGGAACTATATAATGATAATTAGTATTAAACCATTTAGTCATTTTACTAGCATTTAATGATTTTTTATCATGAAGAGAACCTCTAGCAATATAAAACATTGTATCTATATTTATAATATTATTAATTTCTTCTTTAAACCTTATAGGAACATTTCCTAGCATTAAACTAATATTAAGTACATGATCGTACCATGCAAAATCACCTATAGGTAATAAATCAATATTATTAACTTTTTGTTCGTTTAAGTTAAATTTTCTAATATTATAACCAATATCAAATAATTTTTTTTTTGTAATTTGATTATTCCAATATTTTTCTTGAGCTTTTTTTAATTCACGATAGGGACCAATTCTAGGAAAACCTAATGTATGACTTAATACTTTCATATTTATAAATACCTATTTAAAATTATAATTTATACAAATATTTATTTTACTATAAATATAATTTTCAACTAAAAAAATTTTGTTATTTATAATTATAAATATCTAAATTACTAAAATTTAGAGACAATTTAATTATTTTCACGTAAAATATTATTAATTTCAATTTTACTTAGAGTTTTACAATCTACTTTTTTAACTATTACAGCACAATATAAACTATATTTATTATTTTTATCTGGTAGATTACCAGGTACTACAACTGAACCACTAGGAACTTTACCAAAGAAAACTAATCCTGTTTCTCTATCATATATTTTAGTACTTTGACCAATATATACACCCATAGAAATTACTGTACCACTCTCAATGATAACTCCTTCAACTATTTCTGATCTAGCTCCAATAAAACAATTATCTTCTATAATTGTTGGATTAGATTGAATAGGTTCTAAAACACCACCTATACCAACTCCACCAGATATATGAACATTTTTACCAATTTGTGCACATGATCCAATAGTAGACCAAGTATCTATCATAGTACCATTACCTATATAAGATCCTATATTTATAAAAGAAGGCATCAAAATAACGTTTTTATCTAAAAAAGATCCATATCTAACAGTAGTTGGAGGAATAATACGACAATTTAATTTATTAAAATTATCTTTACTCATATTATTAAATTTTGAAGGTATTTTATCATAATAATAATTATATTCACCTTTGATGAAAAAATTATCACTAATTTTAAAATATAATAAGATTGCTTTTTTTATCCATTGATGTGTTATCCAATTATTTTTTATTTTTTCTGATACTCTTAATTTTCCTTTATCTAACATTTCAATAATTTTATGAACAGCATTAATTAACTCTTTATCTTTTAAAAATTTTGTATTATTAATTTGTTTAGAAAAATAATATTCTATTATATTTTGATATTTTATCATAATAATTTATTTATTAATAAATAATATTTTATTAAATATATTAAAGATATCATTTATTATATAAATAAACAATTTATATATATAATACTAAAATGAATATTTATTAATTAATTTTATTAATTGTTGTTCATTTATTATCATTATATTAAATTTTTTTGCTTTAAATATTTTAGAGCCAGGTTTTTCTCCTATAATAATTATATCTATATTTTTAGATATATGATCATAAATTATACCACCTAAATTTATTAATTTTTCTATTATATTAATTCTTTTAATAGAACTTAATTTACCTGTTAATACTATTTTTTTTTTATAAAAAAAATTTTTATTTATATTATAATTTATCCAATTAATACCAATTTTATTAACTAATTGATTAATTACATATAAATTATTTTTATTTTGAATAAAATTATATATATTGTATGCAATTTTTTTTCCTATTCCAGGTACACAATAAAAATCTTTTAATTCTGCATTTAATAAGTTATTCAAATTTTGAAAATAATTATTTAAATTATTTGCAGTAACTAAACCTACTTCATCAATACCTAAAGAAAATAAAAATTTAGTAAAAGTAGTTTTTTTTGATATTTCTAGTGATTTTAATATTTTTAAAATAGATTTATTTCCTAAATAAGAAATTTTATTTAAAATATTCATATTTAATTTAAATAAATCTATAGTGTTTTTTACTAAATTAGCATCTACTAATTTATCAATTAATTTGTTACCTATATAATTAATATTCATTGCATTACGTGATATAAAGTGTTTTAAATATCCTTTTAATTGAGATTTACAATCTAATCCAGATAGACAATATAATATTGTTTTATTATGACTTTTATTTTTTAAAATAGATTTACAATCTGGACATATTTTAGGAATAATAATATTAGTTATAATATTATTTACTCTTTCTTGTTTTATATTATTTATTATTTTTGGTATAACATCACCACAACGTTGTACTATTATTACATCACCTATTTTTAAATCTAATTTTTTTATTTCATTAATATTATATAAACTAGCATTACTAATATTTACTCCATTTATTTTAATGGTTTTAAACTTTCCTACAGGAGTAATTAATCCTGTTCTTCCTATTTGAAAAATAACATTTTTTAATATTGTTGTTTTTTCTTGTGGAGGAAATTTATATGCAATAGCCCATTTTGGTGCATGTGAAGTACATCCTAAAATTTTTTGTATTACAAAATTATCTATTTTAATAACTATACCATCAATATGATATGGTAAATTATTTCTTTTTTCTTTTATTTTTTTATAAAATAATAAAATTTCTTTTAAAGAAGTACAAATTATTGTATAATCAGAAGTTGGTAAGCCAAATTTTTTTAATTTTTTTAATGTTTCTAATTGACTATATAATTTTTTTTTACTTTTTATAAAACCTATACCATAACTAAAAAAATTTAATAATTTATTATTAATATTATTATAAATGTTTTTTAAAAATAAAGCACTTACTACTGCACTACGAGTGTTTGAAAATTTTTTATTTAAAATATTTTTTTTATTTAAAATTTTTAAATTTTTTTTTGTCATAAACATTTCTCCTCTAACTTCTAATATAGAAGGAAGATTATTTCCTTGAAGTTTATGAGGAATATCATGTATATATAATATATTATCAGTGATATTTTCTCCTATTATTCCATTACCTCTAGTAGAGGCTTGTATTAATTGACCATTTTTATATAGTAAATTTACTGCTATTCCATCAAATTTTAATTCACAACAAAAACAATTTATGTCTTCATTAAAATAATTTTTTATAGGTTTAAAAAATTTTAAAAATAAATCATCTTTATTAAAAACATTATTCAATGATAACATAGGTATCATATGATTTATTTTTTTAAAATCTTGTAAAAAAATACCTCCTACCAATTGAGTTGGAGAATTATTAGTTATTAAATAAGGAAACAAATTTTCTAATTGTTCTAATTTATATAATAATTTATCATATTCATGATCTGGTATTTCTGGTTCATGTAATACATGATACTTATAATTATGATATTTTATCTTATTACATAAATTTATAATTTTTTTTTTAAATGACTTTTGCATAAAATTATATATATAAAAATATATATTTATAATAAATATTATTTATTTCTTTTCCATATAGTTCCAAACTGTGAATCTTCTAAAAGAATATTTTTATTATTTAATAAATTTCTAATAGAATCTGCTTTTTCCCAAAATTTATTTTTACGTGCATTATTTCGTATTTTAATTAATTTTTCAATTTGATATTTATCATAATAATATAATTTCTTTTTTTTAAAATAATTTTGAGGATTATAAAATAAAATTCCTAAAATATTTCCTAAATCTCTTAATTTTAAAATTAAATTATTTGCATATAAAAATTTCTTTTTATTATTTAAAATATTAATTTGATATGACATATTAAACAATATACTATAAGCTCTTGGAGTATTAAAATCATCATTCATTGCTTCGTAAAATTTTTTTTCAAATAAAATATTTTCTTTATCTTTTTTATAATTTTGATTATCTAAATCTATTTTAGATGAAATATTGTTTATATAATAAATTGATGTATATAATCTACTTATAGAAGCTTCAGATTGTTTTAACACATTTTCATTATAAATGATTGGACTCCTATAATGAGTTGAAGTAAAAAAATATCGAATAATTTCATTATTATATTTAGATAAAATATCTCTTAATTTCAAAGAATTATGTAATGATTTAGACATTTTTTTATTATCTATCATAATCATACCACTATGAATCCAATAATTTACATGAAATGATTTATCTAAACAATATGATTGTGCTATTTCATTTTCATGATGAGGAAAAATTAAATCATTACCGCCACCATGTATATCAAAAAAATTACCAAAATACTTATTATGCATAGCTGAACATTCTATATGCCATCCAGGTCTTCCATATCCCCAAGGAGATAACCATCCAATTTTTTTATTTTTAGATATTTTCCATAAAACAAAATCTATGTGATTTTGTTTTATATCAAAATATATTTGTTTTTTTTTTAATTTATTTAATTTTTGTCTAGATAATTTACCATAATTTAAATAGCTATCAATAGAAAACATCACATCTCCATTTTTAGCAATATATGCATTATTATTTTTAATTAAATGTTTAATTATAATAATAATTTCATTAATATGATTTGTTGCTCTTGGTTCTATATTTGGTTTTAAAAGATTAAGTTTCTTAAAATCTAATTGCATTTCAGAAATCATTTTATTTGTAATACATTTAATATTTTTTTTTTTTTTATTAGCTATTTCTATAATTTTATCATCAATATCTGTAATATTTCTTATATATTTTACTTTATATCCTAAATTTTTTAAATATCTTATAATTAAATCAAATATAACAAAAGTTCTTCCATGCCCAATATGACATAAATCATATGTTGTTACGCCACATACATAAATTTTAACTTCATTATTATGAATTGGTTTAAATATTTCTTTTTTTTTACTTAAAGTATTAAAAATTTTTAACATTAATAATTTCACTATAAACTAATATAAATTATATTATAATCTATTATTATAAATAATAAAATTAATTATTTAATTAAATTATGGATTAATAGTCAATATTAGAATTATTATAATAATTTGAATAATTATCAAATCGAGCTATTTTATTATTAAAAGTCAATCTTATAGTACCGATTGGACCATTACGTTGTTTTCCTATAATAATTTCTGCAATACCTTGTAAATTACTATGTTCATTATATACTTCATCTCTATAAATAAACATTATCAAATCTGCATCTTGTTCTATAGATCCAGATTCTCTCAGATCAGAATTCATTGGACGTTTGTCTGATCTTTGTTCTAAAGATCTATTTAATTGTGATAGAGCTAATACAGGAACATGTAATTCTTTTGCTAATGCTTTTAATGAACGTGATATTTCAGCTATTTCTAATGTTCTATTAAAAGATAATGAAGGAACTCTCATTAATTGTAAATAATCAACCATAATTAAACTTAATCCATTATATTCTCTAAATATTCTACGTGATCTCAATCTTACTTCAGTAGGAGTGAGTTCAGAAGAATCGTCAATATATATATTTTTTTTCTTTAATAAAAGACCCATTGTATTTGAAATTTTTTCCCAATCATTATCATTTAATTGTCCTGTTCGAATACGTGTTTGATCAACTCTTGAAAGAGAAGATAACATACGCATCATAATTTGTTCACACGGCATTTCTAAACTAAATATTAATACTGGTTTATCTTGTGATATAGCTGCATTTTCACAAATATTCATTGCAAAAGTTGTTTTACCCATTGATGGTCTAGCTGCAATAATTATTAAATCTGATTTTTGTAATCCAGCTGTTTTTTTATTTAATGCATGATATCCAGTATCTACTCCTGTAACACCATGTTTTGTTGATTTATAGAAAGATTCAATTTTAGAAATTGTTACTTCTAAAATTTCATCAACTCCTTTAGGTTTAGTATCTTTATTTATACGTTTTTCTGCTATTTGAAAAATACGAGATTCAGCCAAATTTATTAGTTCTTCACTATTTCTTCCATTAGGAAAATATCCTGCTTCAGCAATCTCATTTGAAGCTAATATCATTTCTCTAATTATTGCTCTTTCTCGTACAATATCAATATATGCATAAATATTAGATATACTAGGAATATTTTTTGATAATTCAGCTAAATATGCAAATCCTCCTACATCATTTAACTTTCTTTTGTTTGCTAAAGATTCTGATAGAGTGATTAAATCAATAGGTTTTCCGGTATCTATTAAAAACTGCATTTCATTAAAAATAATCCTATGAGCAAATGTAAAAAAATCTTGTACAATAATTTTTTCTATAACATTTTCCCAACGATTATTATCTAACATTAATCCTCCTAATATTGATTGTTCAGCTTCTAATGAATGAGGAGGTAATTTAATGCCTTCTATGTCAAAATCTTTTCTAAATTTAGATTTTTTTATTAAATTATTTACTATCATAAATTAACATTTGTAAGATATAAATATTGATATAATATTTAATTATATAAAATTATATTTTAAATATTATTATAATGTTATATATTTTTAATATAAGATAATGCTTTATCTAATACTTGAATACTATTATTATTTAAATAATTATTTTTATTATTAATAAATTTTTTAAAATTTGCAGAACCATTTGTACCATTAAAAATATTTAGTACAGAAGAAATAATTTTTTTAAAATGTATACCTTTTTTTAATTCTTCTTCTATATAAGAATACATGGATTTAATAATAGTTAAAGGAGTAGATGAAATATATCTTTGGCAAAAAATTTCTTCATCAATTTTCATTAAAAATTTAGGATCATTAAAAATTTTTCTACCCATCATAACTCCATCAACATGTTTTAAATGATTTTTTACTTCTTTTAAATGTTGAATACCTCCATTTATTGACATTTTAATATTCGGAAATGTTTTTTTAATTCTATATACAACTTTATAATTTAAATTAGAAGCTTTAAGATTCATTTTAATTTTTGACTTATTAAAAAGAAATGCTTTGCGAGCATGTATAATAAACATATTACATCCACTATTAGATAAAATTTCTATAAAATTACATAAAAATGCATAACTATCATCGTCATTTATACCAATACGAGTTTTAATTGTAATTGGTATTGAAACACTGTCACTCATGGATTTAATACAATCAGATAAAACATTATATTGTTTCATTAAACATGCACCAAAATTACCTTTTTGAGATTTGATAGATGGACACCCTACATTTAAATTAACTTCTTTATATCCTAATTTTTCTGCTTGTTTTGAACATAAAGATAGTATTTTATAATCATTTCCTGCTAATTGTAATGCAATATTATTTCCATAATTATTTAATAAAAGTACTTTATTATTAATAATAGCATTAGAATGTATCATTTCAGTATATAAAAGAGAATGTCTTGTTAATTTTCTATAAAAATAACGACAATATTTATCGGTTCTTTTTAACATAGGTGCAACTGAAAATCTATAATAAGGAATTTTATTCATTTGAAAATTGATAAATTAAGTAATAATAATTATTATTATAATTAATTAATTAATTAATATAATTTTTATTATAAGGATTTTTATTTTCTTTAAATTTTAAAAAAATAGGAATACCAAAAAGTTTTAAATTTTTATATAAAAAATTTGACAAATAACGTTTATAATTATTTTCTAATTTTGTAACTTGATTTCCATGTATAATCAAAGTTAATGGATTATATTTTCCTACATGTATATATTTTAACTTTATACGATGTTTTTTAATCATAGGTGGTGGAAAATTATTGACTGCTAAATACATAATTTTCATTAATTTTGAAGTTTTAATTTTTTGATTAGTTAGATTATATACTTTAAATAAAAATTTAAATAAATTTTTTAATCCGACACCATATTTAGCTGATATAAATATTATAGGAATAAATGGAAATTTAATTTTAATTATTTCTTTTATTTGTTTTATTTTTTTTATATTAATTAAATCATATTTATTAATTGCTATAATAATGGGTTTTCCTTGATTAATAATGTAGTTTACAATAATAGTCTCTTGACTAAAAAATGTTTCTTTAGATCCATCAATAATAAATAAAATTATATTTGATTTTTTTATAGATTTAAAAGAATTTTTAATTATATTTTTTTCTTTATTTTTTACTTTACTTTTTTTTTTAATACCTGCATTATCAACAATAATTAAATTTCTAAAATATTTTGCTACAATACTATTAGTATTTGTTATTGGTATAGAAATACTATCTCTAGTTGTTCCGGAAATATCATTTACAATCATTCTTTCTTCTTGAAGAATTTTATTAATTAAAGTTGATTTACCAACATTAGGAATACCTATAATTGATAATGTTATATTATTATTTTTAATATCATTAAAAAATTTAAAATTTATATTTTTCGTTATTTTTTTTTTAAAATAAATATCTTTTATATAAGGTAATAATAATATAGATAATTTATTAATATAATTAATATCAGTTAAATTAATATTTAATAGTCTATATCCTAAAGAATAAAATTCTTTTTCGTAAAAATTACTATGTTTTCTATTCAAAATGATTATAACTTTTTTTTTATATAATCTTATTTTATTTATAATTTCATAATCTGTACTTGTTAAATACAAGCCCTTTATTATAAATAAAATTAAATCTGCCTCTTTAATAGCTTGAAAAGTTTGTTCATTTACTGAAAAATTAATTAATTTTATTTTTTTTTTTTGTATATTATTTATTATACTACCTGTATCAATACAAATAAATTGATATTTATTTATTTTTACATATCCATAATTTCTATCTCTTGTAAATCCAGGAATATTATTAACTAATGATTTATTAGTTTTAGTTAATAAATTATACAAAGTAGATTTGCCTGAGTTTGGTGATCCTACTATAGTAACTATAGGATAATTTAACATTATTTTACTCTCATTGTATTACATAATTAATAATTTATAATTTAAACATATAAATCATACCATTATAAGTTTGTAAAATTAGTTTATTATTAACTAATAATGATGATTGTATGTAATCATTAAATTTTTTAATAGATTTATGACTGATAATATTTCCATTATTAGCATCTAAAAAATAAATTTTACCTTTTCTATCTATAATTATAATATTATTTTTATAATAAATTGGAGTTATAGTTTTTTTATATATAAATTTATTTTGTGACCAAAAAATATTTCCTGTATTAACATTCAATGATAAAAGATTTTTATGTATATCAAAAAAATAAATACTATTATTGTTAATAATAAAATCACCAGATACTTTATATAATTTATTCCAAATAATATTACCATTAGAAAGATCTAAAGCATTAAAATTTCCATTATAAGAAACTACATAAACTACTCCATTTGAAATTATTGGTTGAGTATCAATATCATTAAAATTTAAAGAACTAAATGAATTAGGAATTATTGTTAAATCTCTTTGCCAAATTATGTGACCATTATTTAATATACAAGAACTAATAATACCATTATCACTACCAGTTATAACATTATCAAAAAATACTGCAGGTTTTGATGTACCTCTAAATGAATATAATTCTAAAGGACCTAAACTTATTGTCCATAAAATATGACCATTATTTTTATCTAATCCTTGTAAAATATTATTATTATTATGTACAATTAAAACATTTTTTGAAATAACTGGATCAGATAATACTTCACTAAAAACATCTTTTTCCCATATTTTATTACCATTTTTATTATTTAAAGCAATAATTTTACCTTTTTCACTTCCTAAATATAAATAATCATTTGATATAACAGGACCACTAGATAGTTCTTCCGATAAACAATATGATAATATACAAAAATTTTTTTTAGAAAGATTTGTATTCCATATTATTTTACCATTTTTTAAATTAATACATTTTACTATACCATTTTTATTTGCAATATATATTAATCCATTTTTATATGCTAAATGTAATTTTGAAAAACTATTACCTGATTTTTTAGTTATTTTAATAAACCAAATTAATTTAGGATTTATTTGATTTTTTTTAAAAATTTTTAAATTATTTTTATAATGTTTTAATATTTTTTTGTGATCTTGAGAAGAATAATCACTATAATTTGAACATCCAGTTAATATAAAAGAACAAAAAATAAAAAATATTAATATTAATTTTTGTAATTTCATGACTTCCTCTTTAAGAGAATTATATAAAATTTTGTTAAAAATAAAAAAATTGTTTTTTATCTTCATACAACTATAAATAAATTTTAAAAAATTTATTTATAAATATATAAAAAAAAACTTATTTTTATCAACATCTAATAAAATTTTATAAACAAATTATTTTTAATAATTCAAAATTTCTAATAATTTAAATATTAGTTCTTTTTCAAGAAAAGTTATTTGTTTTTTTAAAAATAGATCTTTTATTGTTAATTGATTATTATCTATTTCTTTTTTTCCAATAATTAAAAGGAAATGAACTTTTTGCTTAATTGCCTTAATAATTTGTTTTTTTAAATTACTAAAATAATAACTAATAACTGTTTTTAATAAAGGAAACTTTTTTCTAATAATTTCACGTAAACAAATAGCTTTATGTAAAGTTACATCAATATCCATAGGAATAAGATAAATATCTATTAAATAATTTGTTTGTAATTTTATTGAATTAATCTTCTTAATTAATAATATTAAACGTTCTATTCCAATAGCACATCCTATACCATTAATATTATTTTTTTTACTTAATTTTTTAACTAATTTATCATATCTACCACCACCACAAATAGTTTTATGAGAACCTAATTGATTAGTAATCCATTCAAATACAATATCATTGTAATAATCTAATCCTCTGACTAAACGATAATTTATAGAAAAATTAATTTTTACCATGTTTAGTATATCACATAATTTATTTAATTTTACAATACAATTTTTACTAAGAAAATTTTGTAATTTAGGAGCTTTATTTAATAATTCTTGAATATCAGGATTTTTACTATCTAATATCCTTAAAGGATTTGTATATATTCTTCTTTTACAATCTTCATCTAATAAATGAAAATTTTTTTCTAAATATGTTATAAGTTTTTTAATATATTTTTCTCTATCTTTAATAGATCCAATAGAATTAATTTCTAAAAAAACATTATTTATAATATTAAGTTCTCTCCAAATATTATTTGTCATTATAATTATTTCAGAATCTATATAAGGTGATTCTAATCCTAAAACTTCAATACCTATCTGATTAAATTGTCTATATCTTCCTCTTTGTGGTCTTTCATAACGAAACATAGGTCCATTATACCATAATCTTTGATTTAAGAAAGAAAAAGTATTATGTTCTACTACTGCTCTAATACACCCAGCAGTTCCTTCTGGCCTTAAAGTAAGACTTTCACCATTTCTATCATTTAAATTATACATTTCTTTTTCTACAATATCTGTCATTTCACCTATTACTTGTTTAAATAAAATACTTTTTTCTAAAATAGGAATTTTAATTTCTTTATAACCATAATTAATTAATATACGTTTAATAATGTTTTCAACATGTTCCCATAATAAAGTATCTGGAAAAAAATAATCATGCATACCATGAACTGCAGTGATGTTTTCAATCATTATAAATATCTCTTATTAGTAATTATAAATTTATATTTTTTACATTATATATAAATAAATATTTATTTATGAATAATAAATTTATTATAAATTAAATCTTAATAAAATTTAAAATAATATTTTTTTATCTTTTCAAATAATTTAATATTAAATTAATATTTAATAATAAAAAATATTATTTGGTAATATTTTATATTATGATTTTTATTTTAAAAAATTAACTAAAATTGATTTATTAATATAAATATGTTATATATTTTGATTATATTTTTATTGTTAATTATTATTAATAATAATTTATAGAAAATTATTTATCTTTATCTATTATAAATAGAATTTAATATTGTTATTTTACTTAAAATAGTAAAATTTTTTAAAATTATAATATTTTTAAAATATATTTTGATAAATTAATAAAAAGGTTATAATTCTAAATGAAAAATGATATTTATTGGATGAATTATGCTTTAAATTTAGCAAAATTAGCAATTAAATCTGGTGAAATACCAGTTGGTGCTGTTATTATACAAAATAATAAAATTATATCAGAAGGTAAAAATAATTCTATTAAAAAAAATGATCCTACAGGACACGCTGAAATTATAGCATTAAGAAAAGCAGGTAAACTTTTAAAAAATTATAGATTATTAAATACAACTATGTATGTAACGTTAGAACCATGTTTAATGTGTGCTGGTGCAATTATTATTAGTAGAATTAACCGTTTAGTATATAGTATTAATAATAATAAGTATTATAATATAGGATCTTTCATAGATTTATTAGGATTTTATAATATAAATTATTGCATAAAAATTCATTCTGGCGTATTAGTTAACGAATGTACTAATATTATTAAAAAATTTTTTTATTTGAAAAGAAGAAAGAAAATACATTAATATAATTAGTTTTAGAGGTATTTAATTTTGAATCAAGTTATAAATTATTCAAATTATGATAATGAAATATGGGAATTAATTCAAAAAGAAATTAAACGTCAAGAAGAACATATAGAATTAATTGCATCTGAAAATTATGCTTCACTTTATGTGATGTATGTTCAAGGTTCCCAATTAACTAATAAATACGCAGAAGGATATCCTAATAAAAGATATTATGGTGGATGTAAATATATTGATAAAATAGAAAAAATAGCTATAAATAGAGCTAAAAAATTATTTAATGCAAATTATGCTAATGTACAACCACATTCAGGTTCACAGGCGAATTTTGCTGTATATTCTGCCTTATTAAGTCCTGGAGATAGAATAATGGGTTTAGAAAATTCTCATGGTGGTCATTTAACCCATGGATCTATAGTTAATTTTTCAGGTAAACTTTATAATAATATATCTTATAAAGTTAATAATAAAGGAATTATTGACTATAATGATTTATTAAAATTAGCAAAAATACATAAACCTAAAATGATTATTGGTGGTTTTTCATCTTATTCTGGTATATGTGATTGGAAAAAAATGAGAGAAATAGCTGATCTTGTAAAAGCATATCTACTTGTTGATATGGCACACATAGCAGGATTAGTAGCTACTGGGTTATATCCTAATCCAGTACCATACGCTCATATAGTAACCACTACAACACATAAAACTTTAGCAGGACCTAGAGGTGGATTAATTTTAGCCTCAGAAAATATTAATAACCTTTTTAATAAATTAGATTCTTCTGTATTTCCTGGTACTCAAGGTGGTCCTTTAATGCATGTTATTGCAGCTAAAGCTGTAGCATTAAAAGAAGCTTCAGAACCAAAATTTTTAATATATCAAAAACAAGTTTTAAAAAATGCTAAATTAATGGTTTCTATTTTAAAAAAACGTAATTACAAAATTGTTTCAAATTACACATACAATCATTTATTTTTAATTGATTTGTCTATTACAAATTTAACTGGAATTCAAGCTGAAAAATTATTAGGAAAATATAATATCATTGTAAATAAAAATAGTATACCAAATGATTTAAAATCTCCTTTTATTACTTCAGGAATAAGAATAGGTACTCCTGCAATAACTAGAAGAGGTTTAAAAGAATATGAAGTATCATTAATATCAAATATGATCGCTGATATTCTTGATGCAAAAAATGAAAACATTTTATATATTAAAGAAAAAATATTAGAAATATGTATTAATTTCCCTGTATATAGAATTAAATAAAATTTTCTTTAAAAAAGGATATAGTAAAAATGTCAAAATGTTATTCTATTTTAATTTGTATTACTGATGGTATAGAAGAAATAGAAACTGTTTCATCTATTGATATTTTAAATAGAAGTAATATGAACGTTACTGTAGTAAGTACAACTAATAATTATCATGTTTCTTGTGCTCATGGTACAAATTTAACTTGTGACATTCTTTTAAAAGATTTAAAAAATAACGATGATTGTATTGCTATGGTTATTCCTGGAGGATTACAAGCAGCTAAACATTTTCAATCGAATAATTTATTATTAAAATATATTTATAAATTTAAAGATGATCAAAAAATTATAGGTGCAATTTGTGCTACTCCTGCTATTACAATAGCATCAAATAATATTTTTCCTGAAGCAAAAATGACTGGATATTTAGAATTTAAAAACTTAATTCCATCTAAACAATGGTCAGAAAATCCAATATGTTGGGATAATAAATATAAATTATTAACAGCTCAAAGCGTTAAATATTCTATTGATTTTAACTTAAAATTAATTAGTATTATTTTAGGAGAAAATATCTCAAAAAAAATTGCTGCTCAATTATAAATAATTTTCTTTAAAAATTTTTATATATAAAATATTATTTAATAAATATTATTAATATATCTTTTAATGTTTTAAATGAAAAATATATTTAATACATAATAAACTTAAAATAATATTTAAATTCTTACTTTAGTAACTATTTTATCTAAAACACCATTTATAAATTTATAACTATTATCTACTCCTCCAAAACATTTTGCTAAACAAATACCTTCATTAATAATAACTTTATAAGGAACATCTAAACGATTAATTAATTCATATAAAGAAATTCTTAAAATAGCTTTTTCAACTTGTCCTAATTCAAATAATTTACGTGATAAGAAAGGTTTCATGAAATTATCTAAATATACACTATTTATTATAACTCCATTTATCAATTCATTAAAATAATTAATATCAATATTTCTTAGATCTTGTATAGATTCATTTAAAAAATAATATTGGATGTCACTAAAAGTGTTTTTAGATATTTGCCAAGAATAAATTGCTTGTAGAGCATATCTACGAGCTTGATATCTATCTGTAAATTTCACTATAATTCCTTTTTTATACTTAAAGATTTAATTTTTTTAGATATATTTATCATTTCCAATAATGTTAAAGCTGATTCAGTTCCTCGATTACCTATTTTACTACCAGATCGTTCTATTGCTTGTTCTATATTATTAGTAGTTAATACTCCAAAAGAAATAGGTATTTGATATTTTATAGATAAATGTAATAATTGTGAACATACAGATTGAGATAAATATTTAAAATGTAAAGTACTTCCTTTAATAATTGTTCCTATAGTTAGGATACCATCATAAATTTTTTTCTTTATTATTAATTTAGTTATTAATGGTAATTCATATGATCCAGGAACCCATATTACAGTTATATTTTGTTTTTTTATCATTCCTATTCTTTGTAATGTATCAATAGCAGCATATAATAAATTTTTATTAATAAAGTCATTAAATCTAGCAATAATAATTGCTATAGATACTTCTTTTGATACTATTAACATCTCATTAATGATTTTCATAAAATATCTCTAAAAATAACATTAAATTTATAAAGGTTTTAATTTTAATCGTAAATCTTTACCTATTTTTTTTATATTAGTGAAATTAAATTTTAAAACATCATTCATATGATAAAATTCATCAAGATTACAAAAATTTAATGCAATATTACCTAATAATTTAGGTGCTAAATAAATTATTAATTCATCTACTAATTTATTTTTTAGTAAAGATCCAGCTAATATACTTCCAGATTCTATAAGAATATTATTTATTCCTTCATTCCCTAATTGTTTAAATAAATATTTTAAATTTAAAAAACCATTTTTTTCTGGAATAATGATTTGTTTAACATAATAAGGCCATTTTTCAAATGTATATTTTAATCTGATTAAAAATATTTTACCTGGAAATAATATAAATTTATCAGTAGGTTTTATTAAATTACATCTGTCTAAAATAATCCTGATTGGTTGTCGTAATAAATTTTCAGGATATATTTTTTTTATATGATTATTTAATTCATTCCAACGAACTAATAAAGTAGAATTATCTTTTAAAACTGTGCGACTTGTACTTAAAATTGCAGAACTTTGTGCTCTAAGTGTTTGAACATCCATTCTAGATTCTCTAGAAGAAATCCATTTACTTATTCCATTATAAAGACCTATTTTACCATCTAAAGATGTTGCTAATTTTAACTGTATCCAAGGTATACCTGTACGCATTCTTTTAAAAAAACCTAAATTTAACTGCTCAGCTTCTTTATACATAAAATTATATTTAATTTTTATTCCAAATTTTTTTAATAATTTTAATCCATATCCATTTATTTTAGGATTAGGATCTTTAGTTGCTATTACAACACGATTAACTTTTGCTTTTATTAAAGCAATACAACAAGGGGGAGTTAAATTAAAATAATTACATGGTTCTAATGTTGTATAAACAGTAGAATTTTTTGCATATTTCCCTGCCATATTTAATGCATTAATTTCTGCATGATGCTGACCGGATTTTAGATGATATCCAGTGCCAACAATTTTATTATTATTTACTATTACGCAACCTACATTAGGATTAGGAGTAGTTGTAAAAATACCTAACTTTGCCAATTCAATCGCATATTTCATATAAAACTTATCTATCATTATAATATTCACTTTATAAAACATTTATATATTAAAATTTATATATTTTAAAAAATTTAAAAAAATTTTTATAAATATATAAATTATTTAATAAATTTTTAAAAAAATTTATTAATTTTATGAAAAATATGCTTAAAATAAATTTAGCTATATATTTATTTAAATTATAGCTTATAAATATACATATTTTATAAAATCAAATATTTTTATGATTATAAATCATATAATTTATATATTAATATAAAATATTTTTAATAATTAATAAACAATTTAAATGATTATAATATCGTTAATTACATTATATTTATTAAAATAAATTTATAAAATATTTAACTAAAATTTTTATTAAAAGAGATTTATATTTTTATGAAAGAAAAAATTATTATTTTTGATACAACATTAAGAGATGGAGAACAATCTTTAAAAAAAAGTTTAAATACTCAAGAGAAGCTAAAAATAGCTTTAGCATTAGAATTAATGGGTATTGATATAATAGAAGTTGGTTTTCCAATTTCTTCTCCTGAAGATTTTAAATCTTGTCAAAAAATAGCAAAAGTTATAAAAAATAGCAAAATATGTGGTTTAGCTAGATGTAAAGAAAAAGATATTGATGTAGCTTATGAAGCTTTAAAAATATCCTCTAATTTTAGAATACATATTTTTTTAGCAACATCACCAATACATATCATTACAAAATTAAAAAGTACTTTAAACAAAATAATTGAACGTATTATTTTTATGATAAAATATGCTAAAAAATATACTGATGATATTGAATTTTCTTGTGAAGATGCTGGAAGAACTCCTATAAAAGATTTATGTTTAGTTGTTGAATCTGCTATAAAAGCAGGGGCAACAACAATTAATATACCTGATACAGTAGGATATACTTTTCCTAATGAATATAGTAATTTAATTTATAATTTAAAAAATAATGTCTCTAATATTGATCAATGTATTATATCTGTACATACACATAATGATTTAGGTATGGCAGTTGGAAATGCTATTACTGCTATTAATTCTGGAGCTAGACAAATAGAAGGTACTGTTAATGGAATAGGTGAAAGAGCTGGTAATTGTTCTTTAGAAGAAGTAATAATGGCATTATATACTCATAAAAAAGATATAAATTTTTTTACTGATATTAATCATTATAATATATATAATACAAGTAAAATTGTTAGTAAAATATGTAATATTCCTATAGCTTTTAATAAAGCTATTGTAGGAAAAAATGCTTTTTCACATTCTTCAGGTATTCATCAAGATGGAATAATAAAAAATAAATATACTTATGAAATTTTAAATCCTAAAATAATAGGTTTAAATAAAACAGAACTTAATCTAACTTCTAAATCAGGAAGAGCTGCTATAAAATATCATATGGAATTAATGGGATATAAAAATAATAATTATGATATAAATAAATTATATAATGATTTTGTTAAATTAGCAGAAAAAAAAGGACAAATATTTAATTATGATTTAGAATCTTTAGCATTTAATAGTAAATTTGAAAATTCAACTGAATATTACTCTTTAAAAAAATTTTGTCTTCAATCTAAACATAATTTAACTACAACTACAACTACAACTATAAATTTAAAATTAAAATGTGGTAATTTAGTAAAATCAGAATCAGCAATAGATACTAATCATATAAAAGCAATATGTAAAGTTATAAATAAAATTACAAATTATAATTTTTATATTATTAAATATAAATTTCATACTCAACATTATAATAAAAAAATTATTAATCAAGTTAATATAAAAACATTATATAAAGGAAAAATTTTTAATGGATTAGAATTTTCTAAAGATATAATAAAAGCTTCAGTTGCTGCTATAATTAATATTATTAATAGTATATGGAGATTTAATCAAGTTGAAAATAAAAACATAAAAAAATATAAATAAATTTAGTTATTTTTTTGGATAAAATTATTATGTCTAATATATTTAAAATTGCAATTTTACCTGGAGATGGTATTGGTCCTGAAGTAATGAAACAAGCAATTAAAGTATTAAATAAAATAAGACATTTTTTAAATATAGAAATTGTTGTTAAAAAATATTTAGTAGGTGGGTCTGCTATTGATAAATATGGTGATGCTTTACCTACAAAAACATTATTAGGTTGTGAAAAATCTAATGCAATATTATTTGGATCAGTTGGAGGACCTAAATGGGACTATTTACCATTAAATAAAAGACCAGAAAAAAATTCTTTATTAAAATTAAGAAAACATTTTAATCTTTTTATTAATTTACGTCCTGCATATATTTATAATAATTTACATATGTTAAGTCCTTTAAAAAATAATATTATTAATAAAGGATTTAATATACTTTGCATAAGAGAATTAACTGGAGGAATATATTTTGGTAAACCTAATGGAAGAAAAGGAAATGGTATAAATGAATATTCATTTGATACAGAAATATATTATAGATTTGAAATAGAAAGAATAGCTCATATGGCTTTTAATTTTGCTCTACAAAGAAATAAAATGATATGTTGTTTTGATAAAGCTAATGTATTAAATACATCTATTATGTGGCGTGAAATTTTAAAAAAAATATCTTACCAATATTCAAAAGTTAAATTAAAATTTATGTATATTGATAATGCTGTAATGCAATTAATGAAAAATCCATCACAATTTGACGTAATATTGTGCGCTAATTTATTTGGAGATATTATTTCTGATCAATGTGCTATGATTACAGGATCTATTGGAAACTTACCTTCTGCTAGTTTAAATAATAAATTTTTTGGTCTATATGAACCAGCTGGTGGTTCTGCTCCTGATATTGCGGGTAAAAATATTGCTAATCCTATTGCCCAAATTTTATCATTATCAATGATGATAGAATATAGTTTAAATAATAAACATATTACAAAAAAAATAGAAAAAGCAATTGAAAAAGTTTTAAATAAAGGATATAGAACAAAAGATTTATATACTAATCAATTAAATGAAAAAATAGTAACAACAGAAGACATGGGTACATTAATTACTGAATCTATAATATTATAGGAAATTTTATGGGAAAAACATTATACGAAAAAATATATGATCGTCATGTTATTTGTAAATTAAAAAATAATATAAAAATATTGTATATTGACAGGCATTACATTCATGAAGTAACTTCTCCACAAGCTTTTCAAGCATTACGTGAGAAAAAAAGAATAGTTTATAGACCTAATAAAACGTTTGCAACAATGGATCATAATGTATCTACAAAAATCAAAGATATTAATGGTTCTGGTATTATAGCAAAAAAACAAATGGAAATATTAATCAAAAATTGTCAAGAATTTAATATTGAATTATATGATATAAATCATCCATATCAAGGAATAGTTCATGTTATTGGTCCAGAACAGGGAATTACTTTACCAGGAATGATTATTGTTTGTGGAGATTCACATACTTCAACTCATGGTGCATTTGGAGCATTATCTTTCGGAATAGGTACATCAGAAGTCGAACATGTTTTAGCAACACAAACTTTAAAACAAAAACGTTTTCATAGCATGTTAATAAAAATTATTGGTAAAATACCCAAAAAAATTACTGCAAAAGATATTATTCTTTCTGTAATTAAAAAAATAGGAATTAGTGGTTGTAATGGGTATATTGTAGAATTTTCAGGTAATGTTATAAAAAAATTAAGTATGGAAAGTAGAATGACAATATGTAATATGACTATTGAAATGGGTGCTAAATCAGGTTTAATTGCTCCAGATAATATTACTTTTGAATATTTAAAAAATAAAAATTTAGCTCCTAAAGGAATTTTATGGAAAGAAGCTATAAATTTTTGGAAAACATTATATAGTGATCATGATGCAATTTTTAATAAAATTATTACTATTGATATTTCTAAAATTGCACCTCAAGTTACTTGGGGTATTAACCCAGAACAATCCATAGATATAAATAGATCTATTCCTTTAATTAATTCATTTAAAGAATTATCTAAAAAAAAAACAGCAAAAAAAGCTTTAAAATATATGGATTTACAAGAAGGTATGAAATTAACTGATGTTTATATTGATAAAGTATTTATTGGCTCTTGTACAAATTCTAGAATTGAAGATTTAAGATTAGCTTCTAAGATAATTAATGGATATAAAATATCAAATAATGTTAAAGCAATAGTAGTACCAGGATCTAATATGGTTAAAAAACAAGCAGAATTAGAAGGATTAGATAAAATTTTTATAAATTCTGGATTCGAATGGAGATTACCTGGATGTTCTATGTGCTTAGGAATGAATGGTGATATTTTATTTCCTGGAGAACGTTGTGCTTCTACAAGTAACAGAAATTTTGAAGGACGTCAAGGAAGAAATAGTCGCACTCATTTAGTTAGTCCTACTATGGCAGCTGCAGCAGCTATATGTGGACATTTTATAGATATAAGATATTTTTAAAATGAAAAATTATTCTTTACAATATAGTGGTATTGTTGCTCCTTTTGATATGTCAAATATTGATACAGATGCAATTATACCAAAACAATTTTTACAAAAAAATGAAAAAATAGGATTCGGAAATCATTTATTTCATAATTGGAGATATATTGATAATGATGGATATTTTCCTAATCCAAATTTTATTTTGAATAAGAAACAATTTCAAAATGCTACCATTTTACTAACTAGAGATAATTTTGGTTGTGGTTCATCACGTGAACATGCTCCATGGTCATTAATAGATTTTGGTTTTCACACAATTATTGCATCAAGTTATGCTGATATATTTTATAATAATGCAATAAATAATAAATTATTATTAATAGTATTAGATAATAAAATTATTAATGAATTGTTTTATATAACACAACAACATCCTGGTATTACTTTTATTATAGATTTACGGTCTCAAAAAATTATTTCTGGTGTACAATCTTTTAATTTTAAAATTAATAAATATTTAAAAGATTATATCATAAGTGATTTAGATCAAATAGATTTAACTATGAAACATATTAATAAAATAATCATGTTTGAAAAAAAATATTTTAATTTTTTTTAAAAAATTTGAGAATCTATGATGCGTATAATTTTATTAGGACCACCAGGATCAGGTAAAGGTACTTATGCTAAATTTATATCAGAAAAATATAATTTATCAAATATTTGTATAGGTAATATATTACGTAATTACATTATAAATAATAATTCTATTTTATCTAATAAAATAAAAAAGTTTATTAATCGTGGATTAATGATTCCTGATAACATTATAATTGAAATTATTAAAAAAAAAATACTAAGTTCAAACTGTAAAAAAGGATTTTTATTGGATGGTTATCCAAGAAATATTATACAAGCTAATATATTACAAAAAGAAAATATAAATATAGATAAAGTAATAGAATTATATATTCCAGAAAGTAAAATTATAGAAAGAATAATTGGTCGTAGAATTCATGAATCTTCAGGTAGAACATATCATATAATTTTTAATCCACCTAGAATACCAGGAAAAGATGATATAACAGGCGAAAATTTAATTATGAGAACAGATGATAATAAAAAAACAATTATTAATCGTTTAAAAGAATATATTAAAAAAACAAAACCATTAATTAATTATTATATTAATAAATCATTAAGTAAAAAATTTTTTTATATTAAAATAGATAATACCGATTGTATTTTAAATGTTCAAAACAGAATAAATTTATTTTTACAAAAAAAATAATTTTTTTTAATTAAATGAATCTATTAATATAGTTTATTTTTTTAAAATTTTTTAGTATAATAAACTATTATTTATTTTCAATGGATTATTTATAATGTTCACCGGAAATATTGTAGCTCTTATTACACCAATGGATATTAAAGGTAATATTTGTAGAATAAGTTTAAAAAAACTTATTGAATATCATATTAAAAGTGGTACAAAAGCTATAGTTATTATGGGTACTACAGGTGAATCTGCTACATTAAATTATAATGAACATATAAAAATGATAATGCTAGCAATAGATTTTGCAAAAAATAGGATTCCAATTATAGCGGGAACAGGATTTAATTCAACATCAAAATGTATATCAATTACATCAAAATTAGAGAATTCAGGTATTATAGGTTGTCTCAGTGTAACACCATATTATAATCGTCCTACACAAGAAGGTTTATATCAACATTTTAAAGTTATTGCAAATAATACTAAATTACCACAAATATTATATAATGTTCCAGTTAGAACTGGTTGTGATTTACTACCAAAAACAATAGGACGTTTATCTAAAATAAAAAATATAATTGGTATTAAAGAAGCAACTGGAAATTTATCACGTATTAATAAAATTAAACGTTTAGTACATGATTCTTTTTATTTAATTAGTGGTGATGATTCTACTGCTTTAGAATTTATGAAATTAGGTGGTCATGGTATTATCTCTGTTACAGCTAATATTGCTGCTTTAGAAATGAGTAAATTTTATAATTATATAAAAAAAAAACAATGGATTAAAGCAGAAATATTAAATGAAAAATTAATAAATTTACATAATATATTATTTATAGAATCAAATCCAATACCCATTAAATGGGCTGCTAAAAGAATTGGTTTAATAAATAATGATACAATGAGATTACCTATGACATCAATATCTAAAAAAAATAAAATAATAATAGAAGTAATATTAAAACAATTAAAATTAATATAATTGATTTATATTAAATACTTTTAGAAAAAATTGATTAATTTTATTAAGAATAGTAATTCTATTTGTTTTTATTTTTATATTTTTAATATCTATTATAACATTTTTAAAAAAATTATTTATAGGATAATATAATTCTGATAATATTAATAAAATATTATAATATTCATTATCTTTAATTTTTAATAAGAAAATTTTTGATAATTTTAATAAATGATTAGATAATATTATTTCTTCTTTTTCTTTTAAAAGATATAAATTTACTTCTTTTTTAATAAAATATTTATATTTTAGTAAAATTTTATTTATTCTTTTACAAGTATAAATTAAAAGTTTACTTTGTTTTTTTTCTTTTTGTAAAAATAAGCTTAGTGCTTTAATTCTAATATCTATTATTAATGGTTTATTAATGATATTTGTTAATACTGCTTTAATAATATTTTTTTGGTATCCTAATGATATATACCAATTTTGACATCTATTAATTATAAACTTCATTAAGTCATTGATAATATTTTTATTATTAAAACTTCTATTATATAGAGACATTGATACTTTTATTAATTTTAATAAATTTAAATTTAATTTATTATTAATTATAATTTTTATTATAACTAAGGCAATTCTTTTTAATGCAAATGGATCTTTACTACTTGTAGGAAATAAAGATATACCAAAAATACCAACTAAAGTATCAATTTTATCAGATAAAAATAATACACAAGAAGTTACATTATGAGGTATTTTATCATTCAATTTATATTGATATTGTTCTTTTATAGATATACAAACATCTATATTTTCTCCATTATATTTCGCATAATACATTCCAATAATACCCTGTAGTTCAGGAAATTCATGAACCATTGTTGTAGCTAAATCACATTTAGCTAATTGACTAGCTCTAATACAATTATTTACATTAGCTTTAATTTTAATCGCTATATATTTAGATAATTTTGTTAAACGTATAGTTTTATCTAATAAATTACCTAAATCTTTTTGAAAAATAATATTTTGTAATTTATTTACATACTGTTCAAGTTTTTTTTTAGAATCATTTTTAAAAAAAAATTGAGCATCTTCAAATCTTGATTTAATTACTTTTTCATTTCCTTGAATAATTAAATCATTATTTTGAGATTCAACATTAGATATAAAAATAAAATTTGGTAAAAGATTTTTATCTATATCATATAAAGGAATATATCTTTGATATTTTATCATAATATATTCTAGTATTTTACTAGGTAATGACAAAAATTTAGAATCAAATTTAGCTGATAATATTACTGGCCATTCTACCATGGATGTTAATTCTTCTAAAAAACTATTTGATAAATTTACTGATCCATTTAAGGAATAAGCAATTTTTTTTATATTGTTTAATATTTTATTTTTACGTTTTAAAAAATCGACAATTACATTTCCTTTATCTAAAAGAAATTGTTCGTATTGATCTGCATTTTCTAAAATAATTTTTGATTTACTTATAAAACGATGTCCAAATATAATTTTACTAGATTTTATATTTAAAATATTGATTTTTATATTTTTATTACCTAAAAAAACTATTATAGTTCTTATAGGTCTAATAAATTTTAGATTATATTTATTTATAAAATTCCAATACATTAAATTAGGTAAAGAAAAATCTTTTAAAGAATTCATTATCATTTGTGTTAATAAGTATTTAATATTAACCCCTTTAATTTGTTTATTATAAAATAAATAATTACATTTTATAAAAATTTTTTTTATATCTTTGATTTGATATTTTTTAATCCAATGTTTTACAATGTTAATTGAAAATATATTTTTATTGTTAAAACTAGATATATTAGGTCCTTTAATTTTTAAAATATAATTTAATTGTACTGTATTTAAATAAGATACTTGAATTGCAATTCTTCTAGGAGTAGCAAACCATACAATTTTTTTATATAAAAAATTGTTTTTTTTTAATTCATTTTTAAAATTATCAAAAATTATTTGAACTGTTTTTAATAAATATTGAGAAGGAATATCTTCTATACCTATCTCTAATAATAAAGTTTCTTTTTTCATAATAAATAATATTTCCTATTTTATATAATTATAATATTTTTCCACAACTAATTTAGTCATATTTCTTAATTTTAAAATATACCTTTGTCGTTCAGTATTAGATAAAAATCTACGAGATTCTAATAAGTTAAAACAATGAGAGGCTTTTAAAACTTTGTCATAAGCTGGAAAAATTAATGGATTTTTTAAATTTAATAAAAAAGTAACTTCTTTTTCATAATATTTAAAAGATTTTATAAGAAATTTAATATTTGCATAATTAAAATTATAATCAGATTGTTCAAATTCATTTTGTTTTAAAATATCACCATAAGTAATAAAATTATTTTTATTTTTACTCCATACCA
This sequence comes from Enterobacteriaceae endosymbiont of Plateumaris consimilis, assembly GCF_012563145.1. Lineage (NCBI taxonomy): Bacteria > Pseudomonadati > Pseudomonadota > Gammaproteobacteria > Enterobacterales > Enterobacteriaceae > Enterobacteriaceae endosymbiont of Plateumaris consimilis. The sequence continues at coordinate 62,925 of NZ_CP046230.1, forward strand.
AATTAAAAATATTTTCTACTTGTTGAATATACATACCTAACCTTTCTAAACCATAGGTAATTTCTCCTGTTATTGGATTACATAATAAACCACCAATTTGTTGAAAATATGTAAATTGAGTTATTTCCATTCCATTTATCCATATTTCCCAACCTACTCCACTAGCTCCAAGGGTAGGATTTTCCCAATTATCTTCTACAAAACGAATATCATTTTTAACTAAGTTTAATTTTAATGTTTGTAATGATTTTAAATATAATTCTTGAATATTATGTGGTGGTGGTTTCATTATAACTTGAAATTGATAATATTGTTGTAATCTATTAGGATGTTTTCCATATCTTCCATCACAAGGTCTTCTAGATAATTGTATATATGCAACATTTTTAATTTCAGATCCTATAGCATACAAACATGTCATTGGATGTGAAGTACCAGCACCTACTTCTGTGTCTATTGGTTGTAATATACAACATCCCTGTTGTGCCCAATATTTTTGTAAAATAAATATCATTCCTTGAAAAGTTTTTTCATTTAAATTATTCATTTTTTTATATTATTTAAATTTATTTTTGAATTTATTATTAGAATAAAAAATTCTAATTTAACATATTTATTATAGAATAAATATTAATGTTAAAGTAAACTATAATTTATATAAAAAATATTAATTTTTCATTTACTAAATTTAAAAAATTCATAGGAATAAAAACAAACATGAATGTTAAAGCAGAAAAAATAATTAAAAAAAATCAATATACTAATTTAGTTACTAAAGCAACAAATTTAGCTATTTTATTATCTTTAACATTATTAATAATGAAAATATTAGCTTGGTGGTATACTAAATCTATTAGTATGTTAGCTGCATGTATAGATTCTTTAGTAGATATTACTTCTTCAACTATTAACTTATTCATTATATTTTATTCATTACGTCCAGCAGATTCAGAACATACTTTTGGTCATGGTAAAGCTGAATCATTATCAGCATTAGCACAAAGTATGTTTATTTCAGGATCAACTTTATTTTTATGTTTAAATAGTATTAAATATTTATCTAATCCTGAAAAATTACATTATCCAATGATTGGAATATTAGTAATAATAATTTCATTTTTTTTAACTTTAATATTAGTTATATTTCAAAAAAAAGTTATATATAAAACAAATAGCCAAGCAACACATGCTGACATGATACATTATGAATCAGATATATTAATTAATAGTGCAATTTTAATTGCTTTAGTTTTAAATTATTTTGGAATACATAGAGCAGATTCATTAATAGCATTAATAGTAGGTTTATTTATATTTTATAATGCATTTAAAATTGGATATAAAGCAATTCAATCTTTATTAGATCAAGCTTTACCTAATAAAGAAAAAAAAATAATAATAAATTTAGTCAGTTCATGGCCAGGAGTAAAAGGTGCACATCAATTAAAAACTAGAAAATCTGGTCCAACACGTTTTATTCAATTACATTTAGTATTAGATGATTATTTACCTTTATTAGAATCACATTCTATTGCAGAACAAATAGAAATAGCTTTAAACGAAAAATTTCCTAATGCAGATATAATAATACATCAAGATCCATATTCAGTTGTTTCAGAACAATATAAAGGATATTTTAAAAATTAACAATATAATTTTAATTCAAATATTTAAAACAAAAAAGAGGTTTATATGATTAATAAAATAGGAATTCTCACTAGTGGTGGTGATTCACCAGGAATGAATGCTGCTATTAGAGGAATTGTAAGAACTGCAATAGGTAATAATATTGAAGTATTTGGAATATATGATGGTTATTTAGGATTATGTAGCAATAATATAAAAAAATTAAATAGACATAGTGTATCAGATATTATTAATAGAGGTGGTACTTTTTTAGGTTCTGCAAGATTTCCACAATTTAAATATCTTAAAATACGTAAGTTAGCTATTAAAAATATGCAAAATTATGGTATTAATGCTTTAGTAGTTATTGGTGGAGATGGTTCTTATATGGGTGCAAAATCTTTAACAGAAATGGGATTTCCATGTATTGGGATACCAGGAACTATTGATAATGATGTAGTAGGTACAGATTATAGTATTGGATACTTTACAGCATTAGAAACAGTTGTTCAAGCAATTGATCGTTTACGAGATACTTCTTCATCTCATCAAAGAATATCATTAGTAGAAATAATGGGCCGATATTGTGGAGATTTAACTTTAGCTGCTGCTATTGCTGGAGGATGTGAATTTATTGTTTTACCTGAAATACCTTACAATCAAAATGATTTAGTGGATGAAATTAAATTAGGAATAGACAAAGGTAAAAAACATGCTATAGTATTAATTACAGAATATATTTGTGATATTAATAAATTAGCAAAGTTTATTGAAACCAAAATAAAACGTGAAACAAGAACAACTGTATTAGGTCATATTCAAAGAGGAGGTTCTCCTGTTGCGTATGATCGTATTTTAGCTTCTCGTATGGGTGCATATTCAGTAGAATTATTATGTAAAGGATATGGTGGTAAATGTATAGGAGTTATAAATGGTAAAATGGTTCATAATGATATTATTTATGCTATTAAAAAAATGCAAAGAGTTTTCAATAATGATTTATTAGATACTGCTAAAAAATTATATTAAATTTTAATTTAAAAATATAATTATTTGAGAACACAATGAATAAAATAAAAATTTTTAAAAGAAATATAACAGGAAAAAAAACAAATAAATGGTTACGTATTAATGGTAAAATACCAGCCATAATATATGGTAATAAAAAAAAAGAAATACCTATTTTTATTAAAAATAAAGATTTATTAAGTATAAATCATTATTTATTAAATAACAAATATCAGATATTACAATTAGTTGATGAAAATAATAGACTCATTAGAGTTAAAATTTCTGGTATTCAATATCATCCTTATCAACTAACTAAAATATATCATATGGATTTTTTAAGGTTATAAGTAAATTATAAAAAATAATATTTAATTTTTTATAGTTCTAAAACATCACACATATCATATATTCCTTTTTTTTGGATATTAGAAATCCATACAGCAGCTTTTAAAGCTCCTTCAGCAAAAGTTAATCTATTAGAAGCTTTATGTATTAATTCAATTTGCTCGCCGATAGAAGATAAAATTATTTGATGTTCACCATAAATATCACCAGCTCTTATAGAATGACAATTAACTTTATTAAAAATTTTATGATTGAAATAATTTGAAATAATATTTTTTATAGATAATGCTGTTCCTGAAGGACAATCTATTTTATTTTTATGATGTTTTTCAATAATATCAATATCTATAATATTTTTTTGTTTATTAAAAATTTTAGATATATTTTTTAATATTGTAAATATTATATTAATTCCTATACTAAAATTAGATGACATAACAATACCAATTTTATTAGACATTTTTTTTATTTGTATTTTTTCTTTTTCAGTAAAACCAGTTGTACCAATAACAATATTTTTATTATATTGACTACAAATATTAATATAATTTAATGTTGATTTAGGATTTGTAAAATCAATTAATGTATCAAAATCATCTATTATGTTTATAATATTATCTTGTATATATAAATTATATAATATATTTTTATTAAATGTGTATTGAATATTATCATTAATTACTAATGATTTTTTAGATTCTAAAATACCATTTAAAACACAATTATATTGATTTTGATTTATAATTGTTAATAAATTTTTTCCCATACGACCATTAATACCAGATATAGCTAGACGAACTTTATTTTTCATATTATAACAACCTATTAATAAATATTAATTTTTTGAAAATCATAATTATTATTAATTTAAATTATATTTAAAATAATTTAAATTTAATAAATAATTAAAAATATAACACCAATAACTATTGAGATATCAGCTAAATTAAAAATAGGATAATGAAAATTTCCTATATGCACATCAATAAAATCTATAACAAAACCATTAATAATTCGATTAATTAAATTACCTAATAATCCTGCAATAACTAAATTATACATAAAAATTATAGATTTCTGTTTTATATTTTTATAATATAATATAATTAATATTAAAATATTGAAAAATAAAATAATTAAATTATATTTATTTGATTCACCAAAAATTCCAAATATTATACCATAATTCTTAATATAATATAAATTTAAATAAGAATTAATATAATAAGATTCATATAAATTAAATTTTTGAAAAATAAAAAATTTACTTATTAAATCAATGAATATTATAATACTTATAATTATTAAATTTAAATAATTATTTATTTTAAAATATTTCATAAATATTATTATAGTAATATTTAAATATTAAACAAAAAAACGTATTTCGCCAGTTCCTTCAACGTTCTGTATACAACGATTACAAATATTATTAGTAAGTTTAATATAATAATACCAACATCTTAAACATTTTTTTCCAATAACTTTTGTGATTTTAAATTTACTTATTAATTTATTATTACAATTATTTTTATATTCTATAATAGTAACAGAAGAAACTAATAAAAAAAATTTTAATTCATTACCTAATAACAGTAATTTATTATAAATATTTGTATTTAGATATAAAATAATATTTGCTTCTAAAGAACTACCTATAATATTTTTTTCTCTTGCATTTTCAATAATTTTATTTATTTCAATTTTTACTTTAAATAAATTTTCCCAATAATTATTATTCATCTTTTCATAGGAAGATAATTCAAATAATCCAGAATACCATTCTTCTGTAAATACATATTTTGATCTTTTACCAGGTATATAATTCCATATTTCATCTGCAGTAAAAGACAATATAGGTGTTATCCATCTTACTAATGATTCAATTATTAAATATAATGCAGTTTGACTACTTAATCTAGCTATACTATTTTTTTTAAAAGTATATAGTCTATCTTTAATAATTTCTAAATAAAAAGAACCCATGTCAATAGAACAAAATTTGACTATTTTTTTTATTACATTTTGTATATTATAATTATTATAATTATTAATTATATAATTTTGTGTTAATTTAGTTTTATTTATAATCCATCTATCTAATATTAACATATTTGTTTCTTGCAACATATTTTTTTCAGGAATAAACTCATCTAAATTAGATAATAAAAATCTTGCTGTATTACGAATACGTCTATAAATTTCTGTAGTTTTATTTAAAATATTTTCCGAAATACAAATATCATTAGAATAATCAGTTAAAGATACCCATAGTCTTAATATATCACTACCTAATAAATTTATTATTTTTTGAGGATGAATAATATTACCTAAAGATTTAGACATTTTTTTACCTTGATTATCAACAGTAAATCCATGACTAATTACTGTTTTATATGGTGCTTTATTTTCTATTGAAGTAGAAATTATCAATGAAGAAATAAACCAACCTCTATATTGATCAGATCCTTCTAAATAAACATCAATTTTTTCTTTATTTAAATATTTTATATTTGAAATAACTGAATAATAAGTAGATCCAGAATCAAACCAAACATCTAATACATCTAGTACTTTTTCATAATTTATTGCATCTGTACCTAAAAAGTTTGTTATATCTAAATCCCACCATGACTGTATTCCTTTTTTTTCTATAATTTTTGCTATAGATTCTATTAAGTTGATAGAATCATGATGTATTTTTTGTGTTTTTTTATGAATGAATAATGGGATTGGGACACCCCAAAAACGTTGGCGAGATATACACCAATCTGGTCTATTAATTAACATAGTATGCATCCTATTAAAACCCCAATTAGGCATCCATACTACTTTTTTCATAGTTTTTAATGTTAAATCTCTAAGTTTATTTTTATCCATACCAATAAACCATTGAGGTGTAGCTTTAAAAATAACAGGTATTTTATGACGCCAACAATATGGATAACTATGTAAATAATTTTCTGATAAAAATAATGATTTTTTTTTAATTAAAATTAATTGAATGATTTTATCAGAATTAAATATATTAATATAATCTAAATTAGGATGGATCCCTTTCATAAAAAATCCTTTTTTATTAATTATATTTATTCCTTTAATGTTATTTTTAATACATATATTATAATCATCTAAACCATAATTTGGAGCAATATGAACAATTCCTGTTCCTGAATTTTCCGAAATATAATTAGTAATAATTAATGGTGTAGAGTTATTATTCATAGGATGATATAAAAAAATATTTTTAAAAAAAGATCCTTTAATTTCACCTAATATATTCCATTCCAAAATTTTGGATTTTTGCATTATTTTTTTAACTAATTTTTTAGCAATAATTATAATTTCATTATTAATTTTAATTAGTTGATATTTAATATTAGGATGTATCGCTACAGCTTTATTAGCAGGTATTGTCCATGGTGTTGTTGTCCATATTAATAATGAAATATTAAAATCATTTTTTATATTATAAAAAGATTTTAAAAAATCAATATTAATAATTTTAAATTTTACGTATAATGACAATGATTTTTTATTTACATAATCTACTTCTGCTTCGGCTAAAGAAGAACAACAAGAAGTACACCAATGTACTGGTTTTTCTCCTTTATATATATGATTATTTTGTAATATTTTACTAAAGGTTCTAATAATGTTAGCTTCTGTTTTAAAATCCATAGTTAAATATGGATTTTCCCAATCAGCTAAAACACCTAATCTAATAAAATCTTTTTTTTGTTTTTTTATTTGTTTTAATGCATATTTTCTACATTCTAATCTTAATTTTGATTGAGAAATTTTTTTGTTTAATATATTTAAATTTTGTTCTACTTTTTGTTCTATAGGCAAACCATGACAATCCCATCCTGGAATAAACGGAGTGCTATATCCATTCATATTTTTAGATTTAATAATAATATCTTTTAAAATTTTATTAAAAGCATGTCCAAGATGAATATTACCATTAGCATACGGTGGTCCATCATGTAAAATAAAAAATTTTTTTTCTTTTTTAGAATCAAGTATTTTCTGATATAAATTATCATTTTCCCATTTTTTTAATGTAATTAATTCATTTATAGCAAGATTTGCTTTCATTGGAAATTTAGTATTTGGTAAATTTAAATTGAATCTATTTTTCATATTATAAATATTTCCTGAAAAAATATATTTTTAATTATAAAATAATTAATAAATATTATTTATTTATATATAAATTTATTATTTATAATAATTTTTAATGAATATTATCATATATTATTATATGTAATTAAATTAAATTTGAATTCATAAAAAATTTCTTTTATTAAAGATAATTTTTTAGATATACTGTAATAAAAATTTATATAATTATAAAAATATATTAATTTTTAATATAAAAATTATATTAATAATATTTTAAGGAAATAAAAATGGCTAATATTAAATCTTCTAAAAAAAGAGCAAATAAATCTGAAAAACAAAGAAAAAATAATATGAGTTATCGTTCGATGTTACGTACTTTTATAAAAAAAGTAAATAATGCATTATTAACGAAAAATAAACAAATTATACAAATAGCATTTAAACAAATGCAATCTGTTATTGATAAACAAGTACGTCGTGGTTTAATACATAAAAATAAAGCTTCACGTCATAAATCAAGATTACATCATAAAATAAATAATATTTAAAATCTACTGATACAGAGTATAATGAGAAATAATTTAATAAATACATCAATAAAGATTACAAAAAAAGCTATTAAGAAAATTAAATATTTTATTTCAAAAAAAAAAAATAAAAAAATGAAATTTAGAATATTTATAATTGGTGGTGGATGTAATGGATTTAAATATGAATTTATCTTGGATGAAAAAATTAGTAAAAAAGATATAATAATAAAATTATTAGAATTTTCAATTATAATTGATTCGATTAGCATGCAATATTTGTTTGGTATTACAATTGATTATATTGAAAATATTGAAGGATCAAAATTTATTATTCGTAATCCACAAGCTAAAACTACTTGTAATTGTGGTTTTTCTTTTGATATTTAATCATTATTAAATTTACATATTTACATGTTTTTATATAAAGGTAATTTATGTCAACTATAAAATTAGTATTACTTCGCCATGGTCAAAGTAAATGGAATAAAGAAAATCTTTTTACTGGATGGTATGATATTGGATTATCTGAAGAAGGAATAATTGAAGCAGAACAAGCAGGAAAAATATTAAAAAATTATAATTTTAAATTTGATTATGCTTATACTTCTGTTTTAAAAAGATCTATACATACTTTATGGTTAATTTTAACTGAACTAGATCAAATGTGGATACCAGTTAAAAAAACATGGAAATTAAATGAAAGACATTATGGAGCATTACAAGGAATGAATAAAGATCAAATAACTGAAAAGTATGGAAAAAAACAAGTACATAAATGGAGACGTAGTTTTGATATTAATCCTCCGTCTTTGACTATGGAAGATCATCGATGTCCAAGATATGATTCTAAATATTCTAAATTAGAAGATTATGAATTACCATTAACAGAAAGTTTATCAATTACTTTAAAAAGAGTAATAGATATATGGATAAATGATATTTTATATAAAATAAAAAATGGAGAACGTATTATTATCGTAGCACATGGTAATTCTTTACGTGCATTAATCAAATATATAGAAAATATTAACAATGATGATATAGTTAATTTAAATATACCTACTGGAATACCAATAATTTATGAATTTAATGAAAATATAAAATTTCAAAAAAGATTTTTTTTAAAAAGTATATAATATTATTTTATAATTTTTTTATTGATTGAATAGATGTTATAACTATAGTATAAATAATATCTTCAGTAGTAGCGCCTCTTGAAAGATCATTTACTGGTTTATTTATACCTTGTAATATTGGTCCAATTGATATTGTTTCAGATGATCTTTGTACTGCTTTATATGTAATATTTCCTGTATTAAGATCTGGAAAAATAATAATATTTGCTTTACCAGCAACTAAAGAATGTGGTGATTTATATTTAGCAACATTTTTTATTATTGCTGCATCATATTGTAATGGTCCATCGACAACTAAATTAGGATATTTATTTTGAATAATTTTAGTTGCTTTAAATACAAGATCAACATCTTGTCCAGTAGAAGAATTTCCTGTAGAATATGAAACCATTGCAATTTTAGGTTTAATATTAAATAATTTAGCAGATTCAGCAGATTGAATTGCAATTTCAGCTAATTGTTTAGCATTAGGATTTGGATTGATAGCACAATCACCATAAATTAATACTCCTTGATTTAGTAACATAAGAAATATAGATGATATTAAAGAATATTGAGGTAGAGTTTTAATTATTTGCAATGCAGGTCTAATTGTATTAGCAGTTGTATGTCTTGCACCAGATACTATGCCATCTACCTCACCTAGTTTTAACATTATAGTAGCTAAAAACATATCATTTTTTAACAAATTTTCTGCTGTTGATTCATCAATACCTTTATGTTTTCTTATTTTGATAACAGATTGAATATAATTTTTTCTGATATGGTTAGGATCAATAATATTAATTTTTTTATTTAAAATAATATTGTGTAACTTTGCTATACTTTCTATTTCCTTAATATTACCTAATAATATGCAGTTAGCAATTTTTTGATTTACACATATAGATGCTGCTTGTATAATACGTAATTCATTACCTTCTGGTAATAAAATAGATTTATTTATCTCTTGTGCTTGTTTTATTATGTTATATTTAAAAATATATGGTGAAATATAATCATTATTTGTATAATTTTTAATATTTTTATATAAAATAATTTTATTTATATATTTTGATGTATAATTTTTAATTTTATTAATTAATAATTTATCTTTTATTGGAAAATAATTTTTATTAAAATTTTGTAATTGAGAATATATTTCCCAAATATTTAAATTTATATTTAACAATGTTATTTTATTTTTTATACTTAAATTAATAAAATCATTAATAATATTATATTTAATAATATTTACTATTTCATAGTCAGTAAATAAAATTGCTGTAATAATACTTCCATTAATAATTTTTTTATATAATTTTTTTAATAAATTTATATTTTTAATAGAAAGAATAATTAAAGTTTCGAAAAAATATTGTTTATATATAAAATCATTATTAATAAAAATAGTAGATTTAATTTCACAATTATTAACAATATTAATTATATTACAATTTAAATATTGACATATTTCAATTATATTTATTTTAAATATATTAGATATATTTCCCCATGGAATATATATAAAAGATGTATTTAATTTTAGTATATTAGATATATTATTAGTAATTAATTTTTCTGTATTATTATTTTGTAATAAATTATAACAATAAAAAAAAGGATTATAATTTTTTTTAAAAGATTTACGTATAATATAATGTGCATTATATAATTGTTTATTATTTACAAAATTTTTAAAATAAAAATTAATTTTTGATTTTATTTGTTCAAAATTATTTGTTTTCAACATTGATGTAATAAAAATTATATCTGCATTAAAAATTTTTGCTATTTCACAATTTAAACTAAATAACAATTTTTGTTCTGTATATATAGGTATTAATCCTTCTATTAAAATGATATCAGTTTTTATTGTATTCAAATAATAATTTTTAATAATGTTATCTAAAATATTGTTATATTTTATATTTTTATTTAATATTTTAATATTTAATGATTTTATACATTCTATATTAGAATATTTCATTAAAATTTTTTTTGTATAATCAAAAACATTGTTTTCTATATGAGAAATAGGTTTAAAAAATTTACATGTTAAATGTTGCATTTGTAAATTATGAATTAATCCTAAATTAACACTTGTAAAAAAATTAACATCAATATTTACAGGTATAGACATGATAATTTTTGACATAATTATGTACTCCTTTTTTTAAAAATTTATTAAAATTATATAAAAAATTTTAATTATGAATAGTAATAAATGTATCTTGTGCAATGAGTAATTCTTCATTTGTTGGTATTACTAAAATTGGAATACTATTACTATTATTAATTAATCCTGACTTACCATGTTTCATATCTATATTTAGTTTTTTATTAATATTCATACCTAATATTTTTAATTTTTTTATTGTTAATTCTCTAATTAAAATACTATTTTCTCCTATACCACCTGTAAAAATAACAGCATCTAATTTATTATTCATTAATACAGTATAAGAAGCTATATATTTTGACAAACGATGAACAAATACTTTTACTGCAATTTGAATTTTTTTATTTTTTATATAATTATTTTCAATATATCTAAAATCACTAGTTATATCTGTTAATCCTAACATACCTGATTTATTAATTAAAATATTTTCAATTAAATTAATATCCATTTTTAATTTTTTATTCATATAAAAAATTATAGCTGGATCAATATCACCACATCTAGTTCCCATAATTAATCCTTCTAATGGAGTTAATCCCATTGAAGTATCTACACTTTTACCATTACAAATTGCTGTTACTGATGATCCATTACCTAAATGACAAGTAATACAATTAAAATTGTGAATTGGTTTATTTAAGATTCTAGAACCTTGTTCAGAAACATATCTGTGACTTGTTCCATGAGCACCATAACGACGAATTTTATGTTTTTCATAAAAAGATAATGGTAATCCATACAAATATGATTCTTTAGGTATAGTTTGATGAAAAGAAGTATCAAAAACTGCAATTTGTTTTTTTTTTAAATGTGGAAAAGATTTTAATGTTTCTTGTATTCCGATTAACTGGATAGGATTATGTAATGGAGCAAATATAGATGCTTTTTTTATTTCTTTTATAACTTCATCATTAATAATTACAGATTGTATAAATTTTTCTCCTCCATGAACAATACGATGTCCAATAGCAATAATATTATTAAATAGTACTGGATACTTTATTAAAATTTTTTTTGCTAAAAAATTTAATGCTATTCCATGAGAGCTGTTTTTTGTTAAAAAATATTTTTTTTCAGCATTATTTATTTTCCATTTAATATAAGCTTTAATATTATTAAAATATTCTGCAATACCAGATAAAACAGTTTTTTTATTAATTGGATCAATTATAGCAAATTTTAAAGAAGAACTACCACAATTAATAACAAGTACTAATTTAAATATCATAAAATTGATATCCTCATAAATATTTGTAAAAAAGTAAAATACTTTTTTATAAAAAATTTAAATATAAAAATAATAAATTATTTATTTATAATAAATAAATAATTTTAATTATAATTTTATTATTTAAATATAATATAAAAATTTTAATTATATTTTATATATAAAACTTATATTTTAATATAAATTAAAATAATAATTTATTGCAATTTTTATAAATATTGTTTTATAATCTCTATAAGTTATTAAAAAAAATTTTTATTTATAGAAATAAATATATGGCGCATTGGCAGAATGGTTATGTAGAGGACTGCAAATCCTTTTATTTCGGTTCAATTCCGGAATGCGCCTTTTATTTTTGAAATACAGGCCCAGATGGTGGAATCGGTAGACACAAGGGACTTAAAATCCCTCGACATATATATTGTTGTGCGGGTTCAATTCCCGCTCTGGGTACCAGAATATTTTATAAAAAATATTTTTTTATATATATTTAAAAAAATATAGTAATATTTATTTCATATAATTTTTAATAAAATAGTGAAAATAACAAAATAATTGTGGTTTATCTTTTAAAAAATCTTCATATAATTCATTACTACAATAATTTAATGTATATAAAAATATTAAAATTATTACGACTCCTTTAAACATTCCAAAAAATAAACCAAAAATTTTATTTATTTTATTTAAAAAAGATTTTTGAATATGTTTATTTAAATAATAATTAAATGTATAACCAATTATTAATATGATTATAAATAAAGTAAACATAGCAATACTATTTTTCAATAATAGACTATCAATACTATATATGTATTTAGCTAAATAATGATAATATTTTTTAGAAAAATAGTATGCAAAAAACCAAGTAAATAATGATAATATTTCTTGTAAAAAACCTCTACACCAACTTATTAAAGATGAAATAATAATTATTATTATTAAAAAATAATCAATTAAATACATATTATTTTTTTATATCAAACCTCAATTTTAAGTTACAAATTTTTATTTTTTTATTTATTATATATTTTAGAATATCATATATAAAGTTAAATATTTTAATTATGTTTTTATTGAATAAATTTTAATAAAATTATTATTTAATAAAAATTATTAATTAAATTAATTTATAATAACTGATATTTTTATTATCAATACTTTTTTATAAATTAAATAAAAAATTTAAATTATTAAAATATGGTATATTAAACTTTTTTGGATATTCAATTTCTACTAAAAATAATCCATTTGGTTTTACTGTTATTGCTGCTTTAGTTCTGTCTTTTTTTTTCAATAACTCTAATAACCAAATCTCTTTTTTATAATTTGATCCTATTTCTAATAAACAACCTACTATATTACGAACCATGTGATACACAAAAGAATTAGCTTTTATATCAATTATTATATAATTATTATATCTTTTTATATTTAAATGCATTATTCTTCTATAAGAACTATTAGATTGACATTTTACTGATCTAAAAGAAGTTAAATCATTTTCTCCTATTAAATATTTCGCTGCTTTATTCATTTTTTTGATATCTAAATTATATTTATATTGAGTAACTAATTGGTTTAAAATTCCAGTACGATATTGACTATTATATAATATATAGTAATATTTACGAGATATAGCACTAAATCTTGCATGAAATTCTTTTATTACTGGAATAATCCAAGTAATTACTATATCTTTAGGTAACAAACTATTTATACCTAATATCCAAGATCTAATCTTACGTGTAGCAATAGTTTCAAAATGAATAACTTGACCTATACTATGAACACCTATATCGGTTCTACCGGCACAAAAAATTTCTATATTATGATTTGCAATCATAGATATTGCATTTTCTACATGTTGCTGTATAGTATTTGGAAATTGTTTTTGTTTTTGCCATCCATGGTAATTACTACCATTATATTCTATTCCTAAAGCAAATTTAAATATTTTTTTCATTTTATTTTAATAAATACTTGTACATAAGTTTTTAAAATTTTTTATTTATTATATTAAACAAATCTATTAATATTTTATTTCTATTTTAAAGAAAATTATATAAAATATATATTTTAAGAAAACACTTAAATAATAAAAATTATATTCATTTGAAATTTAAAATATTATTCTAAATATAGAGTTTAACATATAATGAAATTAATAAATAATTGTATTACATATACTTATAAGATATTAATTAACTTAATATTAATGATTGTATGTATGATGTATTCTTATATATCTTATAGTAATGAAAATTTTTTTGAAATTGTATCTAAACCTATTTTAAATGCTAAATCATACATTTTAATAGATTACCATTCAGGTTTAGTATTAGCAGAAAAAAATGCTGATATACATTATAATCCTGCAAGTTTAGCAAAAGTAATGACTAGTTATGTAATAGAAAAAGCTATTGAATTGGGTAAAATTGATCGCAATGATATAGTAACTATAGGTAAAAATGCTCATTATTCAGGTAATATATTATTTAATGGATCATCTTTAATGTTTTTAAAATATGGTGAACATGTTTCTGTGAAAGATTTAATAAAAGGTATTATATTACAATCAGGTAATGATGCTTGTGTTGCAATTGCTGAATATATATCTGGGAATCAAAATAATTTTGTTAATTTAATGAATTTTTATTCAAAAAAAATAGGATTAAAAAATACAATTTTTAAAAATGTACATGGATTAGATGAATTAAAACAATATACTTCTGCTAGAGATATGGCTATTTTGGGTATGGTCTTAATAAGAGATTTTCCTAATGAATATTATTTATATAAAGAAAAAGAATTTACTTTTAATAAAATTCGTCAAATGAATCGTAATTCATTATTATGGGATAATTTACTAAATGTTGATGGTATTAAAACTGGACATACTAAAATTGCTGGTTATAATTTATTAGTTTCTGCTAAAAAATATAATATGAGACTTTTAGCTGTTATTTTAGGAGAAACATCTGAAAAAAATCGTACATTAGATAGTAAAATTTTACTAAATTGGGGTTTTAAAAATTTTAAAACAATAAATCCATTAATGAAATATCAAAAATTTACTACTCTTCCAGTTTTTTTTGGTAAATATCACTTTTTACCTATAGGAGTTAATAAAAATGTATATTTAACTATAATAAAAAGTCAAGAAAAAAAATTACAAATAATATATTTTGTTAATTGTAATAAAATAGTAGCACCTATACATAAATATCAAATATTAGGAAGTGTTAATTTTGTTATAAATAATCATATATTAAAAAGTTATCCATTAATATCTTTGCAAGAAATACCTAGAGGAAATATTTTTATTTGTATTTTTGATTATATTAGATTACTATTAAGTAATTGGTTAAATCAATAATATTTTAACAAATATGTTTTATTAAAATTAATAATAATATTAATTATTATAATTATGTATAATTATGAAAATAATTTATTTATACGTCATTTAGGTATAGAACCGTGGATTTTAACGTATGAAAAAATGAATAATTTTACTGATCAACGTAATATATCTACGTTAGATGAAATTTGGATGGTAGAACATACACCAGTTTTTACACAAGGTAGAACATCTGAAAAAAAAGATATTCTATATATTAATAATAAAATTCCTTTATTTAATAGTAATAGAGGTGGAAAAATTACATATCATGCTCCAGGACAACAATTAATGTATGTATTAATTAATTTAAAAAAACGTAATATTAGTATACGAATTTTAGTATCAATATTAGAGCAAACTGTAATAAATGTTTTATTTTATATAGGTATAAAAGCAAATAGATTATTATCTAATTACAATCCTGGTGTATATATTAATAATAAAAAAATTGCATCAATAGGTTTAAAAATATCTAAAGGATGTTCATTACATGGTATTGCTATAAACGTTGATATGGATTTATTACCTTTTTCTTATATTAATCCATGTGGTTTACATCAATTAAAAATGACTCAAATAAGAGATTTAGTCCCTAATATTAAAATTTCTATAGTAAAAAATTTAATAATTAATGAATTTATAAAATTATTAAATAAATATAGTAAAATATGAATTAATGTCATATTTTAAAATTTAAATACCTTATTTATATTTATAAAAAATTAATAAATTTAAACAATATGAAACCATTTTTTTTAAAAAAACCTGATTGGATTAAAATTAAAGTTTCTGAAAAAAACATTCATGAAGTGAAAAAAATTAAATCTATTATAAAAAAAAATAAATTATATTCTGTTTGTGAAGAAGCTTCTTGTCCAAATATTATAGAATGTTTTAGCAAAAAACAAGTAACCTTTATGATTTTAGGTAATATATGTACTAGAAATTGCTTATATTGTAATGTTATTAATGGTAGACCATTAAAAATTGATAATAATGAAGCATTAAATTTAGCTAATACTATTTATAAAATGAAATTAAAATACGTAGTAATTACTTCTGTCAATAGAGATGATTTATATGATGGTGGAGCTAAACAATTTTCTACATGTATAAAATTAATACGCAAAAAAAATCCTAATACTAAAATAGAAATTTTAGTTCCTGATTTTAAAAATTGTATTAATGAAGCTTTAAAAATTATGGAAAATACATTACCTGATGTTTTTAATCATAATATAGAAACAGTAGAACGTTTATTTAAAACTATAAGACCTTCTGGAAATTATAAAAAATCATTAATGTTATTAAATCAGTTTAAAAAAAAATTTCCTAAAATCACAACAAAATCAGGATTAATGTTAGGTTTTGGAGAAACTAATGAAGAACTATATAATACTTTATATGATTTAAAATGGAATGGAGTTGATATTATCACTATAGGGCAATATTTACAACCAACTAAAAAACATATTACTGTTAAAAAATATGTTAATATTTTAGAATTTAATCAAATAAGAAAAAAAGCTATTAATATAGGTTTTAAAAAAGTAGTATGTGGACCTTTTATACGTTCTTCTTATAATGCACAAAAATATTACATTAAATAAATACTTCTATGCCTCTGAATAGTTTAAGATCTTTTTATAACATTTGTTTAAAACAAATTTCTCATTATTTAAAAATATTCTGATATATTTTGTTTTATTAATAAACATTAAAAATTAAACATTTAAACTCTCAGAGGCAACAGAATTCGATCTTTTAATTAAATACTAATAATAATTTTAAATAGCAATTACATTAGCAGCAGAAGGACCTTTAGCACCATTGGTAATTTCGAATTCTACTTTTTGGCCTTCAGTTAATGTTTTGAATCCATTGCTTTGAATTGCAGAAAAATGTACAAAAACATCTTTACTGCCATCTTCAGGAGTAATGAAACCAAAGCCTTTAGATTCATTAAACCACTTAACATTACCTTTAATCTTGGACATCAATTGTTACCTTTACATAAAAATAGACACTGAAGTGTGTCAATCAAAGTACATCAATTAATAATTCATTTGTCTAGTGAAACAAATCAAAAAAGTGAGAAATGTCGAATTTTTTAAAGTATTATTTAAAATAATTTTTTTTTATATTTATTTTTATATATAAAAATATTATTAATTTTTAAAAGGTATAATTTTTTTATGCAATTATTGTTAGGAAAAAAAATATTAATTACAGGAATAATAAGTAAACTATCTATTGCATATGGAATAGCTAAAGCTATGTATAATAATAAAGCAGAATTAATTTTTACATATCAAAAAAAAAAAAATAAAAAAAGAGTAGAAAAATTAGTAAAAAATATGACAAAGTATCCAATAATAAAGTGTGATGTATCTAAAGATCATAATATAAAATTTTTATTTGTTCAAATATCTAAGTTTTGGAATAAATTCCATGGTTTTGTACATTCTATTGCTTTTGTTCCTAAAAATCAGTTAAAAGGAAGTTTTATTGAAAATACATCAAGAAAAGGATTTCAAATAGCTCATGATATTAGTTCTTATAGTTTAACAGCTATGGTTAAAGAATGCAGATTTATGTTATATCCTAAATCTTCAATAGTTTCTTTATCATATTTAGGATCTAATAGAGTAATACCTAATTATAACGTTATGGGATTAGCAAAAGCATCATTAGAAGCTAATATTCGTTATATTGCGTATGATATTGGTAAACAAAATATTAGAATTAATGGAATATCTTCTTCACCTATAAAAACTTTAGCTTCATCAGGTATTAATAATTTTGATTATATATTAAAATTTTATAAAAAAATAACACCATTATCATATCAAATTACAATAAATGATATTGGTAATGTTGCTGTATTTTTATGTTCTGATTTATCATGTGGAATTACTGGAGAAATAATTCATGTTGATGGAGGATTTAATCTTATTGGCATTAATAAAAAATAAAAATTTTTATTAAATTATTTTATTTAAATATAAATTTGATAATATATTTAATAAATGATAATTTTTATATTTAAAAACATTTACATATATAAAAATATAAATTTTGATAAAATATCAATTAAATTTTATATAAAAAAGAGGTTAATAATGATAATTGGTATACCAAAAGAAAAATTATCTAAAGAAACAAGAATAGCTATTACTCCTATATCAGCAAAAAAATTGATAAACTTAGGATTTACAATATTTGTTGAAAAAAATGCAGGTAAAGATGCTTTTTTTAAAGATCAAGATTTTATTGACATTGGTGCACAAATTGTTAATGATAATAAAATTTGGAATTCTAATATAATAATTAAAATTAATCCTCCTACTATAGAAGAGATAAAATTAATAAAAAATAATAGTGTATTAATTAGTTTCATTTGGCCTTCGAAAAATCCTTTTTTATTAAAGGAATTAGCAATTAAAAATATTACAGCAATATCTATGGATTCAGTTCCAAGAATTTCTAGAGCACAATCTATAGATGCTTTAAGTTCTATGAGTAATTTAACTGGATATAGAAGTATTATAGAATCGGCTTATTTATTTGGTAGGTCACTTAATGGACAAATTACAGCTGCTGGTAAAACTTCATCAGCAAAAATAATAGTAATAGGAGCAGGGGTTGCAGGATTATCTGCTATTGCAACTGCACGAAGTTTAGGAGCAATAGTTAAAGCATTTGATACTCGAAAAGAAGTTAAAGAACAAATTAATAGTATGGGTGCTATGTTTCTTCAATTCAAACAAAAATATAATGATGTAAATAATAATAAAACTTTTGATTCAAATAAAATAAATTCAGAAATTAAACTTTTATCTACGTATATTAAAGAAACAGATATTATTATATCTACAGCATTAATACCTGGTAAAAAAGCTCCTATTTTAATTAATAATGAAATGATTAAAAATATGAAACCAGGAAGTATTATTTTTGATTTAGCTGCTGAAAATGGTGGTAATTGTATATTAACTCAAAAAAATAAAATTGTTACAACCGAAAATAATGTAAAAATAATAGGCTTTATTAATCTTCCTAGCAAAATGCCAATACAAGCTTCACAATTATATAGTAATAATGTTATTAATTTAATTAAATTATTATTATCTAAAGATAATAAAAAATTAAATATTGATTTTAAAGATGAAATTATACGTAATATGATTGTTACTTATGATAAAAAAATTATTTGGCCAGCACCATTAATTGAAGAAAAAAAATTTGAACAAACTTTAGAAAATTCACAAAAATTAAAAATTATAAAGAAAAATATACAAAATAAAAAAGAAAAATTTTTTCTAAAATATATAAAGCAATATTGTTTTATGATTACAAGTTTATTTTTTATGTATATTATAAGATTTATTCCTAAAGAAACCATACCTCATTTTATAATATTTTTATTATCTTGTATAGTAGGTTACTATGTTGTATGGAATGTTAGTCATAAATTACATACTCCTTTAATGTCAGTAACTAATGCAATTTCTGGTATTATTATTATAGGAGCTATATTTCAAATTAATAATAATAACATCATAATAATGATATTATCATTTTTAGGGATATTAGTATCTAGCATAAATATTTTTGGTGGATTAACTATAACTCAACGTATGTTAAAAATGTTTCATAAAAATTAAGAGGTATTAATAGATGTTTGATGGACTAGCAATAGTTACATATACTATATCTTCAATATTATTTATATTTAGTCTTGCAAGTCTTTCTCAAAAAGAAACTTCTCAAAAAGGTATTTTTTTTGCTATAGGTGGTATGATAATTGCAGTAATAATTACTATATTACAATCTCAATTTAATAATGTGGGTTATATATTAATAGCTATTATCTTAGGAGGTATTATTGGTATAAATATATCTAAAAAAATAGATATGACTAAAATGCCACAATTAATTGCTATATTACATAGTTTTGTAGGATTAACTGCAATTATTGTAGGATTAAATAGTTATTTGACAATATATTATAATATAAATAAAATACATGATATTATAAAATTAATAGAAATATTCATTAGTATTTTTATAGGATCGATTACTTTTATAGGATCTATTATTGCATTTAGTAAATTATCAGGAATTATTACATCAAAAGCTTATAATTTTAAATTTAAAAAATCAATTAATTTTATTACATTAATTATTTCCATTATATTAATGTTAATATTTGTACATACACAATATATTATTGTACAAATTTTATCATTAATATTTATGATACATATTTCATTAATTTTTGGTTTATATTTAATAATTAGTATAGGTGGTGCAGATATGCCTGTAGTAATCTCAATGTTGAATTCATATTCAGGTTGGGCGGCTGCAGCTTCTGGATTTATGCTAAATAATGATTTATTAATTATTACAGGAGCATTAGTTGGTTCTTCTGGAGCAATATTATCATATTTAATGTGTAAAAGTATGAATAGATCATTTATAAATGTAATATTTGGAGGATTACAAAATAAAAAAAGTAATAATATTATTGAAAATGATATTGAACAACAATATAAAGAAATTTCTATAACTGAAACAGTAGAAATTTTAAAAGAATCTAATAATATTATTATAATACCTGGATATGGTATGGCAGTAGCACAAGCTCAACATTCTATTTCGGAAGTGGTAAAAAAATTAAATTTTTATAATATTAAAGTAAGATTCGCTATTCATCCAGTAGCAGGAAGATTACCAGGACATATGAATGTTTTATTAGCAGAAGCAAATATACCTTATAAAATAATATTAGAAATGGATGAAATTAATAAAGATTTTCCTATTACTGATACTGTTTTAATTGTAGGAGCTAATGATACTGTTAATCCTTCTGCCCAAGAAGATAAAAATAGTCCAATTTCAGGTATGCCTATACTAGAAGCTTGGAAAGCAAAAAATATTATTATTTTTAAAAGAAGTATGAATTATGGATATTCTGGAATTACAAATCCTTTATTTTATAAAGATAACAGTTATATGTTATTTGGTGATGCAAAAGAAACTATTAATGAAATTTTAAAAACACTTTAATAAAAATTTTATAGTTGATTCTAGATCATAATAAAATAAATTACTAGAATCAACTTATTAAGTTAATAAATTTAAATTTTATATATAAATAAATTAATAATAATTATTTTTTAAATAAATTTTACATTTTTTAATTAAATTATAAATAGTTTTTAATTTATCATAGTTTTTGTGTAGGAGCAGTAGCATAACTATTAACTGCATATCCATCTGCTCCTTTACTTCTAATATCTGTACTAAATAATAAATATATTAATTTATAATTTTTATTGTAATTTATTAATATATATTGATCTATTTTATTTAATTGATTTTTTTAAATATTTCTTTAGTTAAAATATAATTTTTTCTATAAAATTATTATTTAATATTTTATAAATCAAATAATTTATGTTCAAATTTTTTTGATTATATTTTCTCATTTTATTTTTAATAAAAGTATTAAAATGATTAAATATAATTTTTTTATAGTAGATATTATTTAAATTAATTTTATTATATTTTTTATATATAAAATATCTTTTATCAATTTTTTTAAAAAAATTTGATAATTTACTTAATTTAAATTTTTGAAATTTATTATTTTTATTTTCTAAAGAACTATTAGTTTTTAATATTATTTTTGATGATTCTTTTTTAACAAATAAAAAAAATCTTTTGATTTATTTTTTATTTGAAAATTATCAATTTGATTAGATTTATAATTTAAATCAATATTATTTATAAAATATAAAAAATTATAAAAATACTTAAAAAATTTGTTTATATAAAAATAAATAATTTTTTGATTAAAATTTAATT
Organism: Enterobacteriaceae endosymbiont of Plateumaris consimilis; assembly: GCF_012563145.1. NCBI lineage: Bacteria > Pseudomonadati > Pseudomonadota > Gammaproteobacteria > Enterobacterales > Enterobacteriaceae > Enterobacteriaceae endosymbiont of Plateumaris consimilis. The sequence goes on from NZ_CP046230.1 coordinate 85,372, forward strand.
TTACATTATTAAATAAATAATTAAAAAATTTTTTTATAAAACTATTATTTATAATATTATTAATTTTCAAAAAAAAATTAAATATTTGATTTTTTTTAAATATTTTATTTTGATTACTAATTAATAATTTTTTTTTAATTATTTTTTTTTTTAAAAACAAGTATATATAATTATAATATTTATTAATATAAAATTTATAATTTAAATTATAAATTTTTGTTACAGAACTATTAATAATTTTTTTATCTTTTTCATGACAAATACGTAAAATAGAGTAATTGGGAATATTTATTTGATCATTTGGAATAATAAAAATTTGTACTTTATTTTTTTTGTTTTCAATAATATTAACAAATTGTATTTTTTTATTTAATAAATAACATGCTATTTTTAAAGGTACTATTGCATAAACTTCTTTAGTATTTTCTTTAAAAGATTCTTCTTCAATTAATCGTAAAATTGATAATGATAATGATTTATTATTTCTTATAGTGCCATTTCCTATACATTTAGGACATACAAAATGATTATTTTCTCTTAAAGATGATTTAATTCTTTGACGAGACATTTCTAATAATCCAAATTTTGATATATGATTCATTTGTATTTTAGCTTTATCTTGAATTAATTTATCTCTTAAACGTTGTTCTACTGCTCTCTGATGTATTAAAGAAGACATATCGATAAAATCAATAACAATTAAACCACCTATGTCACGTAATCTTAACTGTTTTGCAATTTCATCAGTTGCTTCTAAATTAATATTAAAAGCTGTTTCTTCTATATTTATTCCTTTAGTTGCTTTAGCTGAATTTACATCAACTGATGTAAGAGCTTCGGTTGTATCAATAATTATTGATCCACCAGATAGTAAATTTACTTTTCTTTGAAATGTAGTTTCTATTTGTGATTCTATCTGATAATGACTAAATAATGGGATTTTACTAGAATATAATTTAATTTTATGATTAAAATCAGATCTTCCTAATAAATTAATATATTTTTTTGCTAATTTTAATATTTCTGGATTATCAATAAGAATTTCATTAATTTCTTTACAAAGATAATCTCTAAATGATCTCATCAGTATATTACTTTCTTGATGTATTAGAAAAGGTGCTGATTTACTATTAGCTATTTTATTAATTAGTTTCCAATGTTTTATTCTTAATTGTAAATCATATTCTAATTCTTGGTTATTTTTACCTAATCCAGCAGTACGTATTATTAAACCCATATCTTTTGGTAACTTTAATGATAATAAAATTTTTTTTAATTCGTCTCGTTGTTTGCCTTTAATCCTTTTTGAAATTCCTCCAACTTTAGGAGTATTAGGCATTAAAACTAAATATGTACCTGCTAAACTTATAAACGTAGTTAATGAAGCACCTTTATTTCCTCTTTCTTCTTTATTTATTTGTACAATTAATTCTTTTCCTTCATATAAATATTCTTTAATATTTTTTTTAAAAATAATATGATTTAAATTATTAGTAATATATTTGTTAGTAATTGCTTTAAAAGGTAAAAATCCATGTTTTTCAGCACCATAATCTACAAAAACAGCTTCTAAACTTGGTTCTATATGAATAATTTTACCTTTATATATATTAGATTTTTTTTGTTTATAATTATTATTAGCTATATCTAAATTATATAATTTTTGTCCATCAACTATAGCTACACGTAATTCCTCATGTTGAGTAGCATTTATTAACATTCTTTTCATTATAACTTACTCATTACTTTTATATCAAATTTATCATTTTATTAAAAAAATTTGATTTGTAAAAATATAATATAGTTTTTTTTAGAAAAATTTTTACTAAAATAATTTATTTTAAATTATTTATAAAATAATATTAAATATTATTTTTATATGTTTTTTAATAAAATGGATGTTTGTATATTTTATTTATTAAATATTAAAAGTATAATAAATAATCACAATTTTTTATTATAACATAAAAATATATTTTCAAATAATTATTTTATTAATAAAATATTTCAATATTATTTAATAATATATATAATATATAATATATATTAAATTTGAAAATTTTATGTACAAAAAAATAAAAAATAAATTTATAATTATACCTAATTATATAGATTCACAACGAATTGATAATTTTTTAATTACAAAATTTAAAGATATTCCTAAAAGTTTTATTTATAAAATTTTACGACAAGGAAAAATAAAAGTTAATAAAAAAAAAGTAAAACCAAAATATAAAATAAAATCACAAGATATTTTATATCTTCCTTTAATATATATAAAAAATATTAAAAAAAATAAAATATTACCTAATAAACAAAAAATAAATTTTTTTAAAAAAATGATTTTATTTGAAGATAAATATATTATTGCTATAAATAAACCTTCAGGAATAGCTGTTCATGGAGGAAGTGGTATAAATTTTGGTATTATTGAAAATTTTCGATGTTTATTTAAAAAAAATAAATTTTTAGAACTAGTACATAGAATAGATAAAGAAACTTCTGGTATATTATTAATAGCAAAAAAAAGATCTGTATTAAAATTATTACATCAACAATTACGTGAAAATAGTATTTTAAAAAGTTATGTAGCCTTAGTTAAAGGAAATTATTATAAAAATAATTACGGTCATATAAAGGGATTTTTATTAAAGAAAAAAACAAATAATAAAATTAAAGTTATAATACATAATAAAATTGGTAAATATTCAGAAACAAAATTTAAAGTTATAAAATATTATAAATCTATGATGTTATTAAACATAATACCTATAACAGGACGTACACATCAAATTAGAGTACACATGTCTCATATTGGTCATCCAATTGCTTATGATAATCGTTATGGTGATATTGATTTTAATTTAAATTTAAAAAAAAAAATAGGTTTGAATAGATTATTTTTACATGCACAAAAAATAAAATTTATACATCCAATAACAAATAAAAAAATTTGCATCTGTGCTCCATTAAATAATGAATTAAATAATTGTTTATTAAAGTTAAATTTTTAATTTTTATTAAATATATTTTTTTATTGAACATCTAAATATTTAAATATATAATTTTATATATTATAAATATAGTTTTTTAATAAATATTAAATTCATAAAAGGATTAAATATGGCTGTACAAAAAAGTAAAAAGTCTAGATCTAAACGAGGTATGCGTCGTTCTCATCATTCATTATCTGAAAATAAAATTTTATTAATTGATAAAAAAACAGGAAAAAAATATTTGTATCATAACATGACACCAGATGGTTTTTACAAAGGTAAAAAAATAATAAATAAATAATTTTTATTAAATTAGAATTAGTAATTTTTTTATAAAAAATATTTAATAATTTTTATATTTAATATAATTAATAAAAAAATGTTAACTTAAATATCAATAATAAATTATATGTTAATATATAAAAAAAAATAGCAGCTATTTTTCCTGGTCAAGGATGTCAATTTATTGGAATGTTATCAGATTTATCTAATAAATATTTCATTATTAAAAAAATTTTTAATAAAGCTTCTCATATTTTAAAATATGATTTATGGAAATTAATTCAAAAAGGACCTTTAAAAAAATTAAACATAACTTATTATACTCAACCTGCTATATTAATAGCATCTTTTGCAATATATAAATTATGGATACAAAAAAATAATATTATTCCTAATATTATGGCTGGTCACAGTTTAGGTGAATATACAGCTATGTTATGTAGTGATGTTATTAGTTTTCATGATGCTATTCAATTAGTTAACTATAGAGGTAAATTAATGCAAGAAATATCTTTTTCTTTAAAAGAAAATAATATTAATGGATATTTTATGCAGGTTATATTAGGATTAAATAAAAATTTAGTTCAAAAAATTTGTGAACAAGAATCAAAAAATAATATAGTTACTATTTCTAGTTACAATACATATAATCAAGTTACAATTAGCGGTAATAAAAATGCTATTTCCAGAGTTGTTAATATATGTAAATCGTTAGGTGCTTATAATATACCATTAAAAATTAATGTACCTTCACATTGTTTATTAATGAAACCAATAGTTAAAAAGTTTACAAAATTTTTAACAAATATTAAATTTAATTGTCCTACAATACCTATTGTTAACACTCTGAATATAAAATGCGAAACATCACCTAAAAAAATAAAATATAATTTAATACATCAATTATATAATCCAATTAATTGGATTGAATGCATAAAATATATATCAAATCAAAATATAAATAGTTTAATAGAATTTGGACCAAAAAATATACTTTCAAAAATAGCTAAAAAAATTATTAATAATTTAGATGTTATTTCAATAAATAATTCTAAAACATTATCTATTGCATCAAAAAAATATAATAATAATGTGAGGATAAAATGAATTTAACAGGAAAATTAGCTTTGGTTACTGGTGCTAGTCAGGGTATAGGATATTATATTTCTAATACTTTAGCATATTATGGTGCTAAAGTAATTGGTACATCTAAAAATATAAATGGTGTGAATATTATAAATAAATATTTAGATAAAAAAGGTATAGGTTTAATATTAGATTTAATAAGTAATACTACATCTATTAAAAGTTTTTTAAATGATATTCGTTATAAATTTGGTAATATAGATATTTTAGTAAATAATGCTGGTATTATTTCTGATAGTCTTCTTATAAACATGAAAGATAGTGAATGGAATGATGTTTTGATGACTAATTTAACTTCTGTATTTAAATTATCAAAAGAAGTTATACGTTATATGTTAAAAAAATCATTTGGACGTATTATTACTATAGGTTCGATCATAGGTTCTACGGGAAATATAGGACAAGTAAATTATGCAGCATCAAAATCAGGTTTGATAGGTTTTAGTAAATCTTTAGCTTTAGAAGTAGCACATAAAGGAGTTACTGTTAATATTATATCTCCTGGATTCATTGAAACTAATATGACTTGTAAAATTTCAAAATATAAAAAAAATAATATTTTATCAAAGATACCTTTAAAACGTTTTGGTACTCCACAAGAAATAGCCGATGCTGTAGTATTTTTAGCTTCTGATAAAGCATCTTATATTACAGGAGAAACAATCCATGTTAATGGTGGTTTATATATGTCTTAAATTAATATAATATTTTTTATGTTAAGATATTAAATCTTTTTTTTAAATAAAATTTAATTTTAATAAAGATTTTAATATTTAATTATTTTTAATAATTTGATAAATAGCGAATTATCACATGAATAAGTTTGATAGGAAATTTAATAGTATGAGTAGTTCTACAGAAAAACGTGTTAAGAAAATTATTAGTGAACAACTTGATATTAAACAAGAAAATATTATTAATACTAATGCTTTTATCAAAGATTTAGGAGCAGATTCTCTTGATACTGTTGAGCTAGTCATGGCTCTAGAAGAAGAATTTAAAACTGAAATTTCAGACGAAGATGCTGAAAAAATTACTACCGTTCAAGAAGCAATTAATTATATTAATAACCATAAAAATTAAATAACATCAAAGGATGAATTTAATATTTTATTCATCCTTTGATGTTATTTAAAACAATAATTATACAATAAAAAATATGTTTAAACGTAGAGTTGTTATTACTGGAATAGGACTTATTACTCCTATAGGAAATACAATAAAAACTAGTTGGAATAATGTTATAAACGGAAATAGTGGTATTGATTTAATTAATAATTTTGATACAAGTAAATATACTACTAAATTTGCAGGATTAATAAAAAATTTTTCTTGTAAAAATTTTATTATAAATAAAAAAATACGTCATATGGATTTATTTATTCAATATGGAATAGTTGCTGCTAAAAAAGCAATACAAGATTCAGGAATAACTATAAATGAAAACAATGCTCATAGATTTGGTGTAGCCATAGGTTCTGGAATGGGTGGTATTGGTTTAATAGAAAAAAATTATTATTTATTGTATAATAAAGGACCAAATAAAGTATCACCTTTTTATATTCCATCTACAATGATTAATATGATAGCGGGAAATATTACTATTGATTGTGGTTTTAAAGGACCTACTATATCTATTAGTAGTGCTTGTAGTTCTGCTATGCAAAATATTGGAATAGCATCAAGAATTATATCTTATAATGATGCTGATGTAATGTTAGCTGGTGGCTCAGAAAAAGCAATTACTCCTTTAGGTTTAAGTGGTTTTTGTGCAACAAAATCTTTATCTAAAAGAAACAGTAATCCTAAAGAAGCTAGCCGTCCTTGGGATAAAGATAGAGACGGTTTTGTTCTAAGTGATGGTGCAGGAATGTTAGTATTAGAAGAATATAATCATGCTAAAAATCGTAATGCAAATATTTATGCAGAAATAGTAGGATTTGGTATGAGTAATGATGCCTATCATATTACTTCTCCACCTAAATATGGTGAAGGAGCTAGTTTAGCTATGTTTAATGCATTAAAAGATGCAAAAATTAGTTCTAATCAAATTCAGTATATTAATGCTCATGGAACATCAACTATATTAGGTGATATTGCAGAATTCCATGCTATTAAATATGTTTTTAAAAATAGTTTAAATTTATTTGTAAGTTCTACTAAATCGGTTACTGGTCATTTATTAGGTGCTTCTGGTGCAGTAGAATCTATTTATTCTGTTTTATCATTGAGAGATCAAATAGTTCCTCCAACCATTAATTTAAACAATGTGGATAAAAATTTTGATTTAGATTTCATTCCTAATATTGCACGTGATGTACATAATATGAAATATGTATTATGTAATTCTTTTGGTTTTGGAGGAACTAATGCATCACTAATTTTTAAAAAAATATAATTAATTTTATTAATAATATATATATTTTAATAAAATTAATTAATAATAAAACATTAATAGTTAATTATGCAATTCATTATTTTTAATAAAAAAATATATTTTAATATGTAAATATTAAAAAATTCAAATAAACAAAAAATTAATTCAATATTTTTATATTAGAATATTAATTTTAAAATAGTATTTTCTTATAATTTATAATTTTATTGTTATATTTTAAAAAAAAATAATAATAAAATTATTAAAAGTTAGGAACTATAATAATCATGTTACAATGTAAAACATTATTATTACGTTATCCTTGGTTAAACAATGATTACGAAACAATAATACAACAATTTTTAAGAAATAAAAGTTATCATGCTTTTATTTTTTGTTCAATTAGTGGTATAGGTACTATAGATCTAGTTTATTCATTAATTAAATGGATTTTGTGTATAAATAAAAAACTTTTAAATAATTGTAAAAAGTGTACAAGTTGTATTTTAATAAAAACTGGAAATCATCCTGATTTATATATTGTAAAAAAAAATGATACTAATATATCTGTAAGTATAGATGATATTAGAAATATAATTGATACTATTTCTAATCATTCTTATATAAATAAAGGTAAAATAATATGGTTGCCATATGCTAAACAATTAAATAATTCATCTAGTAATGCAATTTTAAAAATTCTTGAAGAACCACCTAAAAATACTTGGTTTTTTATGCAATGTCATAATAAAAATGATTTATTACCTACAATATTGAGTCGTTGTCAAATATGGTATATTAATTCTCCATCTGAAAATGATGGATTATATTGGATACAAAATCAATTAAATAATTGTTATGAACAAAAAATAATAATAACTGCATTACGAGTATGTAATTACTCTCCTATTAATGCATATAAATTATTAAATAGTTCTTTGTGGATAAAAAGAAAAAATTTATATGAAATTTTTATTTCAGCAATAAAATATGATATATTATATTTATTAAAAATATTAAATAATAAAAATGTTTTATTATATTTTAATTGGTTATATTTAATATTAGTAGATGTAGTTAAATATCATTTAAAAATTAATAAAAAATTTTTTTATAATCTAGATCAATACAATTTAATTTCAGTATTATCAAGTTTAATAAAATTAAATAATATTTTTTTAATTATAGATGACTTATTATATTATCGTAATTGTTTAATTAATATTAATTATATTAATCAAAAATTAGTTTTAATTAAATTTTTATTATCATTTGAAAAAAAAATAAATATAATTATTAAAAATAATTAATTATTTATTTATTATAATTATAATAAATAAATAAAAATCAGGATTATATAATGTTTAATAACACATTTGCTAATTTACAAAAAGTTGGTAAATCTTTAATGTTACCAGTTTCAGTATTACCTATTGCTGGCATATTGTTAGGTATTGGATCTGCTAATTTTTATTGGTTACCAAAGGTTATTTCTAATATTATGGAAAAAACAGGAGGATCAGTTTTTTCCAATATGCCATTAATTTTTGCTATTGGTATTGCTTTAGGTTTTACTAAAAATAATGGTGTATCTGCATTAGCATCTGTTGTTTCATATGGTATTTTAACTAAAACTGTAGAAGTAATTATTCCATTACTATTATATAATATACCACATGATATTATATTAAAAAAACATCTTGCTGATACTGGAGTACTAGGAGGTATTATATCTGGATCTATAGCAGCGTATATGTTTAATAAATTTCACCAAATTAAATTAGTAGAATATCTTGGTTTTTTTTCTGGGAAACGTTTTGTTCCTATTATTTCTGGTTTAATGTCAATTTTTATTGGAATTTTATTGTCTTTTATATGGTTACCTTTGGGTAAAGTTATTCAATGTTTTTCACATTGGGCAGCTTATCAAAATCCAGTACTTGCTTTTGGAATATATGGAATTGTAGAAAGATCTTTATTACCTTTTGGATTACATCATATTTGGAATGTTCCATTCCAAATGGAAATTGGATCGTTTACTAATAATATAACAAAACAAATATATCATGGAGATATTGCTAGATATATATCAGGAGATCCTACTGCAGGAAAATTAGCAGGTGGTTTTTTATTTAAAATGTATGGTTTACCAGCTGCAGCAATTGCAATATGGCATACTGCTAAAAAAGAAAATAAAAATAAAATTGGTAGTTTAATGTTATCTGCTGCATTAACTTCTTTTTTGACTGGAATTACAGAACCAATAGAATTTTCTTTCATGTATATAGAACCAATACTATATATTATACATATAATTTTAGCTGGATTATCTTTTCCTATTTGCATTTTATTAGGAATGAGAAATGGAACAAGTTTTTCTCATGGTTTAATTGACTTTATCATATTAAGTGGTCATGGTAGTAAAATATGGTTATTTCCAATAATAGGAATTTTTTATTCTATAATGTATTATTCAATTTTTAGAATATTAATAATTAAATGGAATTTAAAAACACCAGGAAGAGAAACATTAAATATTGATAATATAATCATAGAAAATAAAATAGAATATATTAAACAATTAATAGATGCTTTTGGTGGCAAAAAAAATATTACAAATTTAGATGCTTGTATTACTAGATTACGTGTTAGTGTTATAAATATTAATAAAGTTAATCAAAAAAAATTAATAAAATTAGGAGCAATGGGTATTATTATCTCTGGTAATGGTGTACAAGCTGTATTTGGAACTAAATCTGATAATTTGAAAACAGAAATAGATAATTTGATAGGTAATAAATATTAATTAATTTATAATTTATAAGAAAATGAAAAATAATAATGATATTTTTACAAGAATAATATTACATAAAACTTCAACAAATATTTTATATCAAGACGAATTAGTAACTGCATTTTATGATATTTTTCCTAAAAGTCCGATACATATTTTAATTATACCAAATAATTTTATAGCTACTCTTAATGATGTTAATCAAACACATGAACTAATTTTAGGTAGAATGTTATTAGTTTCTTCTAAAATGGCAAAAAAAACAAATATAGATAAAAATGGATACAGAATAGTTATTAATTGTAATAAACATGGATGTCAAGAAATATTTCATTTACATATACATCTTTTAGGTGGAAGACAAGGAAAAAAACAATATTATTAATTTATATTTTATGTTATATAAATATAAAAATTCTTTATATAAATTATTTTAATGATTTATTTAGTAAATATCTCTTCTAATAACAAAAAATACTATTAATTTTAAGATTTTTTAAAAAAATTGTATTTATAATTTTTAATGAATATTAAATATAATTTTTTATATAAAAATATATTTATTAGTTAAATTATTAACTTTATATATTATCTATGATAATACATTTTATGTATTAATATATAGATATTAATTTAGTTAAAAATATTTATTATTTATTAATAATATTAATTAATATTTTTTTATAGATTTAATACCTATTCTAGTAATTTTATTATTTTCTTTTTCTGCTATAGTCCATAAAATATTATTCCATTTTATATTATCTCCAACTACTATAGTATTATTTTTCATCAAAGAAATTAATAATTTTCCTATTGATTGTTGAACATTAATATTTTTATTTAATTTTAAACTATAAATTTTTGCTATATCATATAATTTAGCTTCAGCATCAAGAATAAAATCTCCAAAAAATTTTTGATTAAGTGATAATGAAACTGTTTTACTAAATAATTTTCCTAAATCTTTTAAATTATTTTCATGTCCTATAATACAAATTATATCATCTTTTTGTAAAATAGTATTTCCTGTCGGTCTTAATAATTTACCTTTTCTAAATAATGCAGTAATAAATGTTTTTCTTGGCATATATAAATCACGTAATGATGTTCCAATACACCATGTTTTTGTATCTAATATATAAGTAAATTGTTCCCACTGTTTTTTAATATTTATATCTAAATTAGTTCTATGAATAGGTAAAATAATAGAGGGTAATAATACTTTTGTTTTATTTGCAAAAAAATTTAAAAAACTTCCTTGAATTATTAAAGAAATTAAAACAATAAAAAATGCTATATTGAAAAATAGCATAGCATGTTCTATTTGTGCTATTATAGGAAATAATGCTAATATAATTGGAACAGCTCCTCTTAATCCCATCCAACTAATAAAAATTTTTTCACGTATATTAAAATTACTAAAAGGTAGTAATACTATGAAAACAGATAAAGGTCTTACTAATAAAATCATCCAAAACGATAATATTAATGATGGTAATGCAATATGTAATAAAGAACTAGGACTTACTAATAATCCTAATATTAAAAACATAGTAATTTGACTAAACCATGCAATACCGTCAAAAATTTGAAGAATACTATTACGATTACGAATATTATAATTACCAATAAAAAAACCGTATAAATAAATAGCTAAAATACCACTACCATCTAATAAATTAGTTAAAGAAAAAATAAGTATACCAATACTTAATACTAGTAAAGGATATAATCCACTAACTAATATAATTTTATTAATAATTTTTTTTACTATCCATGCTCCAATTGATCCTAATATTATTCCTAATATAAATTGTTTTATTAAGTAAATAAGGTATAATATTAATATGTTAAAATTAAAATTTAATTGGTTGATTTGAATCATTTTAATAATAGATGTTGTTAAAAATACAGCCATAGGATCATTACTACCAGATTCTATTTCAAGAGTAGAAATAACTCTTTCATTTAATCCTTTTCCAGAAGTAAAAATAGCAGCAGCATCTGTAGATGCTAGTATTGCGGCAACTAAAAAACCATAAATTAAATGTATTTTAAATAAATAAGATGCCATTATTCCTGTTAATCCTGCAGTTATTAAAACTCCAATAGTTGCTAAAGATAATGCAGGAATCAAAGCAATTTTAACTGAAGAAATTTTTGTTCTCATTCCACCATCAAGTAGAATAACAGCTAAAGATAAATTACTAATAATATTTGCTATTTCATAACTATGAAATGAAATTCTTCCAATACCATCTGATCCAGATAATATACCTATTCCTAAAAACACTAATAAAATAGAAATTCCTACTTTAGAAGTAATTGAACTTATCAAAATACTAGATGTAATTAATATACATCCTATAATAAATAAGATTAAAATTGATTGTAAATCCAATGAATAGTGCTCCTGTGTTTCGGATTATCATTAATTTTAACATAATTTAACATTTCAGTATGAGTGATAAATAATAATTTATATAAATTTATATTTTAAAATATTGAATAATACATCCGAAAACAAGATTCATTTTATAAAATTGGTATGAATATTTTAACTGATAAATTTTTAAATTAATCTTTATCAGTTAAAATTCTAAATATTATTAAAAAACTAATATTTAATTATTTTTTGTAATATGTATTATAAGATCTAAAATTTTATTTGAATATCCTGTTTCATTATCATACCAAGCAATTAATTTTACAAAAGTACTACTAATAAGTATACTAGCTTTCTTATCAAAAACAGAAGTTAATATTTCTCCATTAAAATCACTAGATACTACATCATCTTCTGTATATCCAATAACACCTTTCATATCATTATGTGCAGCAAATTTTATTTGGTTAAATATTTCATTCAATGTAGTTTTTTTAAGTAATTTAACTGTTAAATCAACGACTGAAACATTAGCAACAGGAACTCGTAGAGATATTCCTGTTAATTTTCCATTTAATTCAGGTATAACATATCCTACTGCTTTAGCAGCACCAGTAGTTGATGGAATAATATTTTGATATGCACCTCTGCCACCTCTCCAATCTTTATAAGAAGGACTGTCTACTGTTTTTTGAGTTGAAGTTACAGCATGTATTGTTGTCATTAATCCTTCTTTGATAATAAAATTATTATGAATTATTTTTACTAAAGGTGCTAAACAATTAGTTGTACAAGATGCATTAGATATAATATTTTCACCATTATATTTATCAAAATTAACACCTTTAACATACATAGGAATATAATTATCTTTAGGAGGTGCAGTAATTATAACTTTTTTAGCACCTGCAATTATATGTTTATTTGCTAATTCTTTAGTTAAAAACATTCCTGTAGATTCTACAACTACATCTATATCTAAATCACGCCATTTTAAATTACAAGGATCTTTTTCAAAAAAAACATTAATATAATTATCATTAACAATTAAATATTGGTTTTTTACTTCAATATTACCATTAAATTTTCCATGTGTAGAATCATATTTTAACATATAAGCCATATAATTTATTTCTAATAAATCATTAATAGCTATAATTTTAATTTTAGAACTTTTTTGTGCAATACGAAAGAAAACACGACCTATTCTTCCAAATCCATTGATAGCAATTCTAATAGACATTTTTTTATCCTTATCCTTATCCTTATTTAAATATTATTTTTTAAATATTTATTATTAATGAATATTTAAATTATATATAGCATATATGTTGTTTGGATCATTGATCTGTTGCATTATTAATGATGAATTATTTTTGAGTAAAAATTTTTGAATATAATAATTTTTTAAAAATGGGAAAATATTTTTTAGAACAATTGAATTATTTGTTTTTAAAGAAAAGAAATCTAATAATTTAAAAGAAAATAAATCAGTGTCACTTTCTAACCATTCTAATGAAATATTTTTAATCTTAGTTAATTCAGATATTTTTCTGATAGCAGAATCAAAATCTCCAATAGCATCAACTAATCCATTTTTCTTTGCGTCTTTACCTATCCATACCATACCATTAGCTAATTTTTTTACATCTTTTATAGATTTATGTCTTCCATTAGCAATTACATGTATAAATTTTTCATAACCGCCTTGTATAAGTTCTTTTGCAAGTTCTTTACTTTCTAAAGGAAATTCTTTATATAGTGAATCTATTAATCCAGTATTAATACTAACACCATCATTATAAATTCCTAAACTTTTTAAAGTATTATTAAATGTAGGTATAACAGAAAATATTCCAATAGATCCTGTAATAGTATTTTTATTACTTATAATATAATTTCCTGCAGTTGCAATAAAATATCCTCCTGATGCAGCTAATTCTCCCATTGATACTACAATAGGTTTATGAACTTTTTTTAAAGAAATTAATGCATTATATATATATTCAGCAGCTATTAAACTACCTCCTGGACTATTAATTTTTAATATCAATCCTTTAATATTAGGATCTAAATATACTTGATTTATTTGATTAACAATATCAGTACTTTCTATACCATAAGTTAAAATTCCATCTATACTTATGACTGCAATATTATTTTTATTATCTTGTTTAATATTTTGACTAATATATTCATTTATATTTACATGATTATATGTTTGATTTTTAGAATCCCATCCAAATTTTTTTATCATATCATTTTCAAAATCAAATCTTGTAGATATTTTATCTATTAACTTATTTTTTAGAGCATATATTGCTAAATTTCCTTTACTATCTTTTATTTTTTGAATATAATTTTTGTGATTTGGAAACAAGTTTTGAAAAGTAATGTTACGATTATTTATAACTGTTTTTACATAATTACCCCATAAATTATTAATTAAGTTTTTTTCTACTATTTTAGTACTTGAAGACATATTATCTCTTGTCATTGGCTCAATAGCTGATTTAAATTCTCCTATCTTAAATATATTTAATTTTACTCTTATTTTTTTTAAAAAACTTTTAAAATAAAAATTATCTGTAGATAAACCATGTAGATCTATATATCCTTGTGGTTCTAAAATTATTGTATCAGCAAAACTTGCTAAATAATATTGATTTTGATTATACATGTCTCCTATAGCATATATAGGTTTACCAGAAGTTTTAAAATTATTTAAATACTTACCTATATAATCTAATATAGTTATATCTTCTACCATACAATTATTTAAATTTAAAATAATTCCGCTAATATTTTTATCTGTTTTTGCACGAAGAATAGCTTGAGCAACTTGAAAAGTTGAATTTTGATTTGGTAAATTAAATATTTTATCTAATAATCTAAAAAAAATATTATTATGATTTACTATATCATCTGTTAAATATTGAATATTAATTTCTAATATATGTTTTTTATTTTTATTTAAATTATTCGTTTGATTATGAAAATTAATATTATAAATATAATAACTACATATTATTATTAATAATAAAAATATTATATTTAATATTAATTTTTTGATAAAATTGAATGTTAACCAAGTATAACAAAAAAAATATTTTATTAAATTCCATAAAATAGTCATTTATCACCTAATATTAAAATAAAATTAAATTAAAAAATTTTAAAATTAACCCAAACTGGAACATGGTCTGATGGTTTAATCATTTCACGAATAGAATATTCTATATTTGAATTAATATAATATTGTATTAGTATTTTACTAATTAAAATTAAATCAACTCTTAAACCCCGATTATTTAAATATCCATTAGATCGATAATCAAACCAGGAAAATATATTATTTACTTTTGGATTCATTATCCTCCAAATATCAAATAAACCCCATTTTAATAATTTATTAATATAGATTCTTTCTTCTGGTAAAAAGGAACATTTACCCTTATTTAACCACTGTTTACGATTAACTTCTCCTATACCAATATCTAAATCAGAAATACTAACATTTATATCACCCATTAATATAACTGGGCTATTAGGATCTACATTATTTTCAATAAATTGTTGTAAATTTTTAAAAAAATTAATTTTAGCAGAAAACTTAATAAAATTATTACGATTATCTCCTTGAGGAAAATAACAATTTATTACTTTTATAATTCCAATAGAACTTGGAATATCAATCATTATTAATCTTTTTTGATTATTAAATTGCTTACATAAAAATCCTTTTTGTATATTTAATGGAATATATTTACTTAATAAAGCTACTCCATGATATTTTTTTTCACCATAAAAAAAAACATTATAACCTAATTTTGTTAATTTTTCTTCAGGGAAATTGATATCTTCAACTTTAATTTCTTGTAATCCAATTATATCAGGATTATATAAATTAATTATTGACTCAAGTTGATGAATATGTGCTCTAATACCATTAATATTAAATGAAAGGAATTTCATAAAAGTTATTATTATTTGATAACATAAATTTTATAAAAATATTATTTATCTGAATATATATTCATATATCATTAAAAATGATCTTTTGTCTAGTATAAAATTTTATATTTTTATAAAATTACATATAATATGTATTATATAAAAATATTCTTTTAAGATAAAGATCTTTTTTAATATTTATATTATATAAATTATTAAAATGTGACTAATATAAATCATTTTAATTAAAATAGTTTATTTATAATCATTATGTATATTTTTTACTAATAAATAACATTTTGTTAAATAAATTATAAATATAATTGTTATAAAATTATTAATAATATTAAATATTAATAATAATAAATAAGAATAATTAAATAATAAAATTGTATCAAAAATTAATAATAAAAATTTTACTATTATATATATAAAAAAAATAGGAAATATTATTTTTTTATGACTCCAAACTAATTTTATACTATAAACAACAGAATCAAAAATACTTTTTTTTTCTATTATTCTAATAATAGGAAATAATAATAATAAAAATAGTATTATTATACTATAAAAAACACCTATAATAAAACTATATTCTAAAATAATATTTATTATAAAAAACATTATAAATAATATAGGAAAATTATAAAAAATATATTTAAAAATAGAATTAATGACATTTTTTTTTTTATTATAATCAATAATTATAATTGAAATTGTAATAATTACTATTAAAGAAAAATTTGTTAAAGTTATTATTTTATGTATAAAAAAATAATAATTCATAAAAAATTTTTCTTTAATTGTTAAATGTTTTAAGACTAAAAAAAAATTATTAAAATTATTATTTCTAATAATATTCTTTATTATAGTAACTAATATTTCTTTATAAGGATAAGTTAAATATTCTATTATTAAATAGATTATAGAAAAGTTTAAAATAATTTTTATAAAAAATATTAAATATTTTTTAAAAAATTTTTGAGTCTCATTCGTTAATAATTTAATTTTTAAAAAAGACATATGAGTAACACTATTTACAAAAAGAAATTTTAAAATTATTTTTTAAAATATTGTAGCAGATTTGAATTTTATTATCATATTTTTTAATTTTTTTAATAAAATAATAGAATTATTTTGATAATCTTCTATTAATTTAATTATAAAAGATCCTAAAATTACTCCATAAGCACCATTATTAATAGCATTTTTAATATGTCTAGTTTTGTAAATTCCAAATCCTTGTAATGGTAAAGCTGCATTATATTTTATTAATTTAGAAAATAAATTAGAAATATTAAATTTATTACTAATTATTTCATTAATTCCAGTAATTCCAGCTCTTGATAATACATAAGTATATGCGCAATTAAAAGATGAAATTTTTTTTAATAAAAAATCATCAGCATTTGGTGGACAAATTAAAACAGGTAAAATTTTTTTTTTAATTGATTCTTTATAAAAAGGTATAAATTCTTCAATTGGTACATCTACAATAAGAACAGAATCAATTCCAGATTTATAACACTGATCATAAAAATTTTTTATACCATAAGAATAAATAATATTTACATATATTAATATTCCTATTGGAATATTAGGATGTCTATTTCTGATAATACTAATTAACTTAAAACATTCAATAATATTAATACCTAACTTTAAAGCTCTTTTATTTGCTTTTTGGATGATAGGACCATCAGCCAATGGATCAGAAAACGGAATTCCTAATTCTAATCCATCTGAACCATTATAAATTAAAGTATCAACTATATTTAAAAATATTTTTCTAGATGGATCTCCTATAGTAATAAACGGTATTAATGCAGCTTCTTTTCTATTTTTTAAATATTTAAACATATTGTTATAACGTTTTTCCATATATTATATATAACCTATAATTATTAATTATTATTCACTGTAGTAATATCTTTATCTCCTCTTCCAGATAAGTTTACTACTAATATTTGTTTTTTTTTAGGATTATTTTTAATAATTTTTAAAGCGTATGCTAAAGCATGAGCAGATTCTAAAGCAGGTATTATTCCTTCTTTAACACATAATAACTTAAAGGCTTCTATAGCTTCTTTATCTGTAATAGAAAAGTAATTAGCTCTACCTATACTATTTAAATATACATGTTGTGGACCTACAGCAGGAAAATCTAAACCTGCAGAAATTGAGTATGATTCTGCAATTTGATAATTTTTTGTTTGCATAATTGAAGTTTTCATACCAAAATATATTCCTATTTTACCATATTTTAAAGCGGCACCATGTTGTTTAGTATGAATACCTAAACCTCCTGGTTCTATTCCAATTAATTGAACAGATTTATCTTTTATAAAATCTTTAAATAATCCAATTGCATTTGATCCACCACCTACACATGCTATTAACATATCAGGTAATCTATTTTCCATTAAAATAATATCATTTTTTACTTCCTTACCTATTATACTTTGAAATTCACTTACAATAGTAGGATAAGGATGAGGTCCAGCAGCAGTTCCTATCATATAATGAGAATTTTTATAATTACTAGACCAGTAACGAATAGCTTCATTGCACGCATCTTTTAATGTACCATTATTATGGTTAACTGAAATTACTTCTGTTCCTAATAATTTCATTCTTGAAACATTAGATATTTGACGTTGTATATCTTTTTCTCCCATAAAAACTTTACATTTTAATTCTAATAGTGCACATACGATTGATGCAGCTACTCCATGTTGTCCTGCTCCTGTTTCTGCTATAATTTCTTTTTTATTCATTTTTTTTGCTAATAATGCTTGTCCTAATGCTTGGTTAATTTTATGTGCTCCACTATGAAGTAAATCTTCTCTTTTTAAATAAAGAATAGAATTTGTATTTTTAGTTAAATTATTACATATTGTTAATGGTGTTGGACGACCAACATAATTTTTTAATAAAAAATTATATTTTTTTTTAAAAACAGGATCTTTTTGTGATTGGATAAATGTTTGTTCTAATTCTAATAAAGGAGGTATTAATATTTGTGGTACAAACATTCCACCAAATTTACCAAAATAACTAGGTAATAAAGTAATCATTTAAATATTTTCCTTATAATGAAAAATTAATAATTCATTTTTAATATCTACTTAATTTTTTAAAAATTTCTTTTATTTTTAAATGATCTTTAATTCCAGGAATACTTTCTACACCTGAATTAAAATCTAATCCATAACATTTTAATTTTATTGCTTCTGCAAAATTATTTTTATTTAAACCACCTGCTAATAAAATTTTTTGATTATTTTTATTTTTTAATAATTTCCAATTAAATTTTATTCCTTTACCAGATAAGTAATTATCATATACATATAAATCTACATTATTATATTGATATATAGGAATGTTATTATTTATTTTAATAACTTTCCAAATTTTAATTGTGTTAGGTAATTTACTTCTTAAGATATTAATAAAGTTTTGATTTTCTTCACCATGTAATTGAACAGCATATAATAATAATATTTTTGATATGTGAACTATTTCTTCAATTGTATTATTATAAAATATTCCTATGTATAATAGTGGTTTAATATTAAATACAATATTTTTTGCAGTTTTAAGATTAATGTTTCTTATAGAATTATTTACAAAAATTAATCCACCAAATATACTACCTGAATCATTAGTTACTTTAGCATCTTCAATTTTTCTTAAACCACATATTTTATTTTTACCATAAATTAAATTTTTAACTGCAAATAAAATATTTTTTTTAGAAGTTATTGCAGAACCTATTAAAAATCCATGAACAAATTTACTTAATTGTCTTATTTGACAATTACTATTAATACCTGATTCACTAATTAATATAATTTGTTTAGGAATAGAATTTAAATTTACCAAATTATATGTTTTATTAATATCTATTGTAAAATTTTCTAAATTTCTATTATTAATCCCAATAACTTGAGCTTTCAAACATATTGCTCTTTTAAGTTCCTTTTCATTATTAATTTCAGTTAATATACCCATATTTAATTTATTTGCTATTGTAGAAAATTGAATATATTCTTTATCATTTAATATAGATAATATTAAGAGTATTGCATCAGCTTTATGATATCTAGCAAAGTATATTTGGTATGAATCTAAGATGAAATCTTTACATAAAATTGGTTGTGATACTATATTTCTAACAATGTTAATATCATCAAAGCTACCTTGAAAATATTTTTCATCTGTTAGAACAGAAATAACAGACGAATATTTTTTATAAATATGAGCAATAAATTTTAAATCATAATTTTTACAAATTAATCCTTTAGATGGAGAATATTTTTTACATTCTAAAATAAATACACTATTATTACTTTTTAATGCATGATAAAAATCATATTTTGTTTTTTTTATATACGGAAAAAATTTTTTTATAGGAAAAAATTTTTTTTTATTTTGAATCCAAGAAATTTTATTTTTTATAATTTCTTTTAAAATATTTTTTTGATACATAGTTATTTTTTTATATAACCTTTATTTATTAAATTAGTAATATAATTATAACCAAGACCATTATTAATTATATTAAGAGCTATTTTAGTATTTTGAATTAAATTTTTTTTTCCATGTAATTTTAATAAAAAAGCAACATTAGCTGCTATAGTATTTTTATAACTAATATTCTTAGATTTTCCTTTTAATAATTTTATTAAACATTTAGCATTTTCTTTAGGTATTCCTCCAATTAAATCATTTTTTGAAATATAATTCAGTCCAAAATTTTTAGGAGTTAATATATAATTAGAAATTATATTATTATTTAATTCAAATACATTAGTATCATCATGTAATGATATTTCATCCATTCCATTACAATGAACTACAGCCGCTTTTTTATATTGTAATAATTTTAAAGTGTTAATAATGGGTAATAATAAATTTTTCTTATATACTCCAATTAAAATAATTTGAGGTTTAGCAGGATTTAATAAAGGACCTAATATATTTAAAATAGTTCTAGTTTTTAACTGTTTTCTTATAATCATAAAATCTGAAAAAAAATTATTATATTTAGGTGCTAATAAAAAACATAAATTAAAATCATCTAATAATTTTCGAGAAACAATACTAGATTGATTTAATTGAATTCCCATAGCTGATAATATATCAGCCGATCCAGATTTACTTGATATACAATGATTAATATGTTTTACTATTTTTAATCCACAAGAAGCAGCAATAAAAGAACTACCTGTAGAAATATTTAAAGTATTCATATTATCTCCTCCAGTACCAACAATATCAGATATAATATATTTTGGTTTAGGGAAGTGTTTTGTTTTATGTTTTATTATTGCAGTTATTGCACCAGCAATTTCTTCATAATTTATTCCTTTTATTTTCATAGCTATTAACATAGCTACTAGTTGACTAGAATTTAATTTTTTATTTATGATTGATGTAAATAAATAATTACTTTCATCTTTAGAAAGATTTTTACTATTGTATAATTTATTTAAAATATGATTAATCATTTTATTACTTTAAATAACATTAATTTTAAGATAAAGCCCAATGAATAGTTTTTTTCATTAAAATATCTCCATCAGGAGTAAGAATAGATTCAGGATGAAATTGAAAACCACATGTTCTATGGAAATTGTAACGAAAACTCATAATAATATTTTTACATTTAGAATTAATTGTTAAAATATTAGGAGTTTTATTTGCTATTAATGAATGATAACGAGCTACATTCATAGGGTTTTTTACTCCATAAAACATATCTTTATTATCATGAATAATAGTTGAAGACTTACCATGAAAAATTTCTTTTGCTCTTATAATACATCCACCATAAGATTCAATTAATGCTTGATGTCCTAAACATATTCCAATAATAGGTATTTTACCTATTAAAATTTTTAATAAATTAGGCATAAATCCAGCTTTACTAGGTAAACCTGAACCAGGAGATAATAATAAAATAGGATTTTTAATTTTACTTAATTTTTTTAATAAAAAATTTATTGGAATATTATTTCGATATATAATAACTTTATGGTTTAAAGAACGTATTTGATCAACTAAATTATAAGTAAATGAATCAACATTATCTATAATAAATACATTAGACATTAAATTATTATTACTCCTTATAATAAAAATTACTTTTAGTTATAGCGTTTAAAACTGCTTTAGCTTTATTAAAACTTTCCTTTGCTTCAGAAAGTGGTTCTGAATTTAATACTATACCTGCACCAGCTTGTACAGTTGCTTTGTTATTTTTAATATAAGCAGAACGTATAATTATACATGTATCTAAATCTCCATGTCCTGTTAAATAACCCATGGAACCTCCATAACTACCTCTTTGTTCTTTTTCAAAGATTGATATTAATTCCATAGCACGTATTTTTGGTGCTCCAGTTAAAGTGCCCATATTCATACATGCTCGATAAGCATGTAAAGCATCTAAATTTGGTTTAAGAATTCCTATAACTCTAGAGACTAAATGCATAACACAATAATAACGGTCAACTTTTGTTAAATCAGCTACATATCTACTACCAGGAATACATATTTTTGCTAAATCATTTCTTGCTAAATCTACTAACATTAGATGTTCTGCCATTTCTTTTTGATCTATTCTCATTTCTAATTCAATACGACTATCTAAATCTAAATTTATAATATTATTAATATACTTTCTTGATCTAGTACCAGCGATTGGATATAATTCTACTTGTCTATTTATAGAGTTAAATTTTAATGAACTTTCTGGAGAAGCTCCAAATAAAATAAATTCTTTATCTTGCATAAAAAACATATATGGACTAGGATTAATTTTTTTTAAAATATCATAAGCAACTAAAGGATTATAACATGGTATAAAAAATTTTCTTGAAGGTACAACTTGAAAAATTTCTCCTGATTGAATATAAAATTTCATTTTTTTTATTATATTACAATATTCTGAATCTTCTTGATTGCATGTATAAGAAATATTTTTATTAATTTTTTTTCTAATATTAATATTAGTTAAAGGTTCTATTATTGTTTGTTCAATTTGTTTACTAAGATTTTCAATACGTTTGTTTAATCTTTTAAATTCTTGTTTGTTAGGAACATAAATACTAGCTTGTAAATGTGATATTTTTTTTTTATGATCTATTACTAATAATGTTTCAGATAAATAAAAACAATAATCAGGACAGATATTTTGATATTTTATTTTTTGTGGTAATTTTTCAA
This sequence comes from Enterobacteriaceae endosymbiont of Plateumaris consimilis, assembly GCF_012563145.1. Lineage (NCBI taxonomy): Bacteria > Pseudomonadati > Pseudomonadota > Gammaproteobacteria > Enterobacterales > Enterobacteriaceae > Enterobacteriaceae endosymbiont of Plateumaris consimilis. The sequence goes on from NZ_CP046230.1 coordinate 108,543, forward strand.
AATTATATATTAAATCATAAGAAAATAATCCTCCTAAAAACATAGCTTTATTTTCGTTTTTATTAGGTAATTTAACTAACTTTAGTATATATCTTAATATATCAAAAACAGATGATGATTTTAATCGTGTGTCTTCATCTTCTAACTTTTCTATTTCTGGTAAAATTAAAAAACGATTATTTATTTTTTTTATATTAGATATATTCTTAGGTAAAAAGTTATCTAATAATTGTAATAATAAATTACCATTTTCAGAAAATGCTTGAATAGTTACAGTATTTTTAATAGAACTAACTCTTAATGAACTATCAATAATCAGTAAACTTTGTAAATGTTTTTTACTATTAATATCAACTGATTCTAATAATAAAGTATATTTTTTTTGTTTACATAATTTATTAAATATAATAGTAGGATTTTTTATATAAACAGTTTTAGTTGTAATTAGTTGTAATATAGGTTTTATAATTTTCATATTATAATTCTCAATTTTCACTTATAATATTAGTGAAATAATATGACTAAAGTAATAATGAATACTAATTACATATTATTCATATTTATGAAAGTATATTCAATTATGAATAAATATTCATAATAAATAAATTTAAATTAAGATAAATATAATTAATTGTATATTAAAATATGTAAATAATCTAGATTATTAGATCTTAAAAAGAAAATGAATTATATCTCTATTTTTAATAATATAATTTTTACCTTCTAATCTAATTTTTCCTGCTAATTTTAATTTATTTTCATTTTTATAAAAAATATAATCATTATAATTTATTACTTTAGCTCTAATAAAACCTTTTTTAATATCACTATGAATTTTTTTTGCAGCTTCTAAAGCTATTGTTCCTTTTATAATACTCCATGATTTTGTTTCTTTAATCCCAACAGTATAAAATGTATTTAAATTTAATAAATTAAAACTAGCTATTATAATTTTATTTAAATAATAATTTTGTAATTTACTAATTTTATTAAATGCTAACTTAGCACATATATTTATAATATTATATTTTTTAGATATTAATTGTAATTGATTCAAATATAATTTATTGTGTAATTCATTTTCACTTATATTAGCAATAATAATCATTGGTTTAATAGTTAATAATTTTATATTATTATTAAGAAATTTTAATTCTTCTATATTAAAATTAATTGTATTAAGTAATCTTTTTTCTTTTAATTTATTTAAACATAAATTTAATAAATTTATGTTTTGGTAATTTTTTTTTAAATTATTTTTTGTAGATAAAATTTTTATTTGTTTTATACACAAAGAAATATCAAATTGAATAATTTCATTATTAATTATATTAATATTATTAATTGGAATATTAGTAGGTGATATATTTAATATATTTGTATCTTCAAAAAAACGTACAACATGAATAATAGCATTCATTTCTGTTATATGATTTAAAAATTTATTTCCTAATCCATGTCCTTTAGAAGCTCCTTTAATTAAACCTGCTATATCTACAAATTTTATTGTAGATGGAGTTATTTTTTTTGTTTTTACTATTTTAGATAATATATCTAATTTTTTATCAGGCACGGTAACAACACTAATATTAGGTTCTATTGTACAAAAAGGATAATTAGATGCATTAACATTTGAATTAGTTAATGCATTAAATAATGTAGATTTTCCTACATTAGGTAACCCAATTATACCACATTTTAATTCCACTTTTAATCCTATTATTTATTTAGAATGAAGATAATTCATAGCTCTATAATAATCTATATCAATAAAAATTTTTATTGCATTCATTATATTCTTCATTGCATGTTTAATTATTTTTTTTTCAATTATAGTTGGTTTGTTTAATACAAAATTATTTACTTTTAATTTATTTACAGGATGTCCAATACCTATTCTTAATCTATAAAATAATTTATTATTAAAATTTTTTATTATATCATTTAATCCATTATGACCACCACTACCTCCTCCATACTTAAATTTTATTTTTCCGGGTAAAAAATCTAATTCGTCATGTATTATTAATACATTATTTAAAATAATTTTATAAAAATTACATGCAAGAAGTATGGATTTACCAGAATTATTCATAAAAGTATCAGGAATTAATAAAATTAATTTTTTATTTGACAAAAAAATATAACCAATATAACTATGTAATTTTTCTATTTTATTTAATTTAATTTTAAAATAATTAGCAAGGTAATAAATATAATCAGATCCCATATTATGTCGTGATCCAACAAATTTTTTTCCAATATTTCCTAAACCAACAATCATTTTAATATTACTCAAATAATATTTCCTATGTTAATTATTAAACATTACAGAAATAGACTCTTCATTATTTATTCTACGAATAGATTCTGCAATCATTTCTGATAAAGTTAATTTTCTTACTTTTTTTAATTTTTTTATTTTGTTTGATAAAGGAATTGTATCACATACTATAATTTCATCTATTAAAGAATTAGAAATATTATTTACAGCATTACCAGAAAAAATAGGATGTGTTACATATGCCAAAACTCGTTTAGCTCCATTGTTTTTTAATGCTTTTGCTGCTTGACATAATGTACCTCCTGTGTCAACAATATCATCTATTAAAATACAATCTCTATTTACAATATCACCAATAATATGCATAACTTCTGATATATTAGATTTAGATCTTCTTTTATCTATGATTGCCATATCAGTGCCATTTAATAGTGTTGTAGCTATAGTTCTTGCACGTATTACACCTCCAATATCTGGAGATACTATAATAGGTTTATCTAAAAAAATTTTTGTCATATCTTCTATAAAAATAGAACTACTGAATACATTATCTACAGGAATATCAAAAAACCCTTGAATTTGTTCTGCATGTAAATCTACAGTTAAAACTCTATCTATTCCTACACCAGATAAAAAATCAGCTATAACTTTTGCTGTAATAGGTACTCTTGCAGATCTTAACCTACGATCTTGTCTTGAATATCCAAAATATGGTATAACTGCTGTTATTCTTCCTGCTGAAGCTCTTCTTAATGCATCAGCTATGATAATTAATTCAATCAAATTATCATTTGTAGGATGGCAAGTAGATTGAATTATAAAAACATCATCACCTCTAACATTTTCATTTATTTGAACAGAAGTTTCTCCATCACTAAATTTACCTACATATGCTTTTCCTAAATCAGTATATAAATGATCTGCAATTTTTTTTGCCAATTCTGGAATAGCATTACCAGAAAATAATTTCATATCAGACATTAAATATTCCTTACAAATATTATCAATATATAATATTATTATTAATACATATTTTTTATATATATAAATACCATATATAAAAAAATATAATATAAATTTATTATTTTGATTTTTTTATTTATTATATTAATATAAATAAATTATTTATTACATATTCTATTTAACGAAATTTATGACATAAAACCTAATTTATGAATAATTCTATTATTAAAAAACTTAATTTATTACATAAACGTTATATATATATTGAAAAACAACTAAATAACTATAAAATATATAATAATCAAGTAAACTTACGTAATCTTTCAATAGAATATGTTAATTTATCTATTATAATTAAACCATTTATAAAATGGAAAAATTTACAATTAGAGTTAATTAATAATAAAGAATTATTATATGATGAAGAATTATATTCTATAGTTTTGGAAGATAATAAAAATATTAAAATTAAACAACAACAAATAGAAAAAGAAATTAAAATGCTTTTGTTATCTCAAAGTAATAATGAAAATAATAGAAATTGTTTTTTAGAGATTAGAGCAGGATCAGGAGGTAATGAAGCAGCTATTTTTGTAGGTAATATTTATAGAATGTATGTTCGTTATGCTGAATCTAAATTTTGGAAAGTTAAAATAATTAATGTTCATTATGGTGATCATGGAGGATATAAAGAAATTATATTAAAAATAGTTGGGCATGGTGTATATGGAAAATTAAGATTTGAATCAGGTGGACATAGAGTACAAAGAGTTCCTGAAACAGAATCTCAAGGAAGAATTCATACTTCTACATGTACTGTAGCTGTTATGCCAGAATTATCTAAATCTGAAGTTCCAGAAATTAATAATAACGATTTAAAAATTGACACTTTTCGTTCTTCTGGAGCTGGTGGACAACATGTTAATACAACTGATTCTGCTATTCGTATTACTCATATACCAACAGGAATTGTTGTAGAATGTCAAGATGAACGCTCACAACATAAAAATAAATCTAAAGCTTTATCAGTATTAGTAGCTAGAATTAATGCAGCAGAAGTAGCTAAAAGAAATAAAAATGAATCTGTAACAAGAAAAAATCTATTAGGAACTGGTGAACGTTCTGATAGGAATAGAACATATAATTTTATTCAAAAAAGAGTAACAGATCATCGTATTAATTTAACAATTTATAGATTAGATGAAATTATGAATGGTAAATTAGATTTATTAATAGAACATATCTTACATAAATATCACACTGATCTATTATTGTCTATATCAAAAACAAATGAAAATTAAAAAATGGTTATTTTATGCTAATATTATTTTAAAAAAAAATAAAATATACTTATCTAAGATAGAATCTGAAATTTTGTTATCTTTTGTTCTTAATAAATCTAAATTTTGGATCTATGAATTTTATGAAAATTATTTAAATAAGATACAATTAAAAAAATTAATGCAGTTATTAAAAAGAAGAATTAATGGGGAACCAATTGCTTATATATTAGGATTTTGTGAATTTTGGTCATTAAAAATTAATGTTACGCCATTAACTTTTATACCTAGACCAGATACCGAAATTTTAGTAGAACATACGTTAAAAAAAATTACATTTAATACAAAAAATATATTAGATTTAGGAACAGGAACTGGAGCCATAGCTTTAGCTATAGCTAGTGAATATAAAAAATTAAATATTATTGGGATAGATATAATTCCAGAATTAATTAATATTGCAAAAAAAAATGCAAATGAATTATCTATTCATAATGTTAATTTTATACAAAGTAATTGGTTTAATAACTTAAAAAATAAAACATTTGATATTATTGTAAGCAATCCTCCATATATTAAATATAAAGATTATTTATTTCTTGAAAAAAGCATTAAATTTGAACCAATATATTCTTTAATAGCAGAGGATAATGGATTATCTAATTTTAATTCTATTATTTTACAATCTACTAAATATTTAAATAATTTTGGATGGATAATATTAGAACATGCATTTAATCAATCTGATCAAATTATAAAAATATTACAAGAAAAAAAATTTAAAAATATAAAAACTTGTTTAGATTATAATGGTAATAAAAGAATAACTTATGGACAAAAAACTTAATTTTTTTATAATATTTTAATAAATTAAAAATTATTTTATTGTTATATAAATAAATATCACTATAATAATTATTATTAATTCTAAATAATTAATATTCTTGTTATATTTATTTGTATAATATATTTATAACATAAAAAATATTAAACATATATATTTTATTATATTAGTTATTTTAAAATTTTATTAAATTCAATTAATTAATATAAAAGAAAAAAATGCAACAAAATAATTATTCATCTAATTTTATTAATAAAAAAATAGAAAAAAAAAATCAATTATTAAGTAAAAATAAATTATTAGAAATTGATCATAGAATATTTGGAAAAAAGCTTAACTTATATCATTTTCAAAATGAATCACCAGGAATGGTCTTTTGGCATAATAATGGTTATATTATTTTTCATGAATTAGAAAAATTTTTACGTATAAAACTTAAAAAATATAATTATCAAGAAGTAAAAACACCATTAATAACAGATAGTGTAATTTGGAAAAATACAGGACATTGGAAAATTTATAAAAAAGCAATTTTTAGTACATCTTCTGAAAATAGAAAATATTGCATAAAACCTATGAATTGTCCAGGACATATACAAATTTTTCAACATGGTTTTAAATCATATAAAGATTTACCTTTAAGAATTGCAGAATTTGGTATATGTCATAGAAATGAACCCTCAGGTTCTTTACATGGTTTAATGAGATTACGCAGTTTTACTCAAGATGATGCTCATATATTTTGTACACAAGATCAAGTTTCAATAGAAATTGAAAATTGTATTCATATGATGTATGAAATTTATCAAATTTTTGGTTTTAAAAACTTTTTAGTAAAATTGTCTACAAGGCCTAAAAATCGTATTGGAAATAATGAAATATGGGATGAATCTGAAAAAAATTTAGCTATGGTTTTAAAAAAATTAGATATAACTTTTAATTATCAGATTGGAGATGGTGCATTTTATGGACCTAAAATAGAATTTTCTTTCTTTGATTGTTTAAATCGTGAATGGCAATGTGGTACAATACAATTAGATTTTGCCTTACCAAGTTGTTTAAATTTATTTTATATGGATTCTGAAAACAAACGTAAAACACCTGTAATAATTCATCGTGCTATTTTAGGTTCTATAGAAAGATTTATTGGTATTCTTCTAGAAGAATATTCTGGTTATTTGCCTATTTGGCTGGCTCCATTACAAATTATTATAATTAATATAAGCAATAAACATATTAATTATGCTATGAATTTATTAGAAATAATAAAACAAAATAATATTCGAGTCCAAACAGATCTAAAAAATGAAAAAATAGCTTTTAAAATTAGAAAATATACTATACAACATATACCTTATATTTTAATATGTGGAGATAAAGAAATAAAAAATAATACAGTTTCAATTCGTGATTGTTTTGGTAAAGATTTGGGAAATATGAAAATTCGTGATATTATTAGCAAAGTAAAAAAAGAAATTAATAATTATAATATTCATCAATTGGGGAGATAGGATATTAAAAGTGGAAAAAAAATAATACAACTTAGACCTAATAAAATTAATGAAGATATTAAAACTAAAATTGTAAGATTAATAGGTTTTAAAGGTGAACAAGTTGGTATTGTTGATTTAAAAATTGCACTCATGAAAGCAAAAGAAATTGGATTTGATTTGGTAGAAATTAGTCCTAATGCAAATCCTCCTGTATGTCGTATAATGAATTATGGTAAATTTTTATACGTAAAAAATAAAACATCAAGAGAACAAAAAAAGAAACAAAAAATTATTCAATTAAAAGAAATTAAATTTAGACCAAATACAGACAAAGGAGATTATCAGGTTAAATTACGTAGTTTAATTCGTTTTTTAAAAAAAGGAGATAAAATAAAAATAACTCTTAGATTTCGAGGTAGAGAAATGGTACATATCCAAATTGGATTTGCTATGCTAAATAGAATAAAAAATGATTTAAATCATTTAGCTTTAGTTGAATATTTTCCTAAAAAAATTGAAGGAAGACAAATGATAATGGTTTTAATACCTAAAAAAAAGTAACTATAAGTTTTATTTATAAAATTATTTAGAACTAATATATTAGTTTTTTAAAAAATATTTGGATTAACATAAATATGTTCAAACTTAAAACATTACGTAGTGCTGCTAAACGTTTTAAAAAAACAAGTTCTGGAAAATTTAAACATAAACAAGCTAATTTAAGACATCTTTTAACAAAAAAAAAAACTAAACAAAAACGTTCTTTAAGGAAAAAAAAATTAGTTTTTAAAGGAGATACATATTCATTAGTGTCTTGTTTACCTTATTTATAATAAAATTTAATAATAAAATTATTAAAATTAGGAGATTTTAAATTATATGGCTAGAGTAAAACGAGGTGTTATTTCTCATACAAGACATAAAAAAATTATTAAACAAGCTAAAGGATATTATGGATCAAGATCAAGAACTTATAGATCTGCATTTCAAGCAGTAGTCAAAGCAGGACAATATTCTTATCGTGATAGACGCCAGCGTAAAAGAAAATTTCGTCAATTATGGATTATAAGAATTAATGCAGCAGCTCGTCAAGAAAATATTTCTTATAGTTATTTAATAAATCAATTTAAAAAATCTAATATTGATATTAATAGAAAAATTCTTTCTGAATTAGCTATGTTTGATAAACAATCATTTACTAAATTAATAAATTTTATAAAAATTAATTAATTATTAATAAGAATATCTCAAAGATGATATCTGATCTTAATAAAATAATAATACATGCAAAAAAAGAAATTAATTTAATTAATAATATTAAAGAATTAAATATTTTTAAAACAAAATATTTAGGAAAAAAAGGATATATATCATCACAATTTCTATTATTTAAAAAATTAACAAAACAAGAAAAAATTAAAAATAGTACAATTATTAATAATATAAAAAAACAAATTAAAGAATTAGTTAAACAACATAAAAATAAATTGGAATCTAATAATATTAAATTTAAAGTTTTAAATAAAAAAATTGATATTACACTTCCTGGTAGATACCTAAAAATAGGTTCTCAACATCCCATAAATACTGTAATTTATGATATTGAAAATTTTTTTATAAAATTAGGATTTAAAATAATAGAAAGTCAAGAAATAGAAGATACTTATCATAATTTTGATGCATTAAATATATCAGAAAATCATCCTTCAAGAACTAAACAAGATACTTTTTGGTTAAATAAAAAATATTTATTACGTACACAAACTTCTAATATGCAAATTAGAATGATGAAAATTTTAAATCCTCCTATAAGAATATTAACTTCAGGTAAAGTATATCGAAACGATTATGATAAAAAACATACTCCTATGTTTCATCAGATAGAAGGATTATTAATAGATAATAATATTAATTTTTTAGAACTAAAAGAAATATTGTCTTTATTTTTAAAATATTTTTTTGACAGTAAATTAAAAATTAGGTTTAGACCTTCTTATTTTCCATTTACTGAACCTTCTTTAGAAGTAGATATTATGGGAACAAATAATAAATGGATTGAAGTTTTGGGAGCAGGAATGGTACATCCTAATGTATTAAGTAATATTAATATTAATTTATTAAATTATTCTGGTTGTGCTTTTGGGGTTGGAGTAGAAAGATTAGCTATGTTGCGTTATAATATTCATGATATACGTTTATTCTTTGAAAATGATATACGTTTTCTTAAACAATTTAAATAAAAATATGATTAAATTAAGTGAACTATGGTTACGAGAATGGATTACTTATAATAATATAGAATTATTATCTGAACAATTAACAATGTTAGGATTTGAAGTAGAAAAAATTGAACCAATTTGTAAAATAAAAATAGATAATATATTTATAGGACAAGTAATTGATTGTCAGTTTAATAATAATAAAAATATTTATAATTTAACTATAGATATAGGAAAAAATAAATTATATAAAATTAAATCAAATGCAATTAATTGTAAAAATAAAATAAAAATAATTTTTGCAACCGTCAATTCATCTTTATATAAAAAATATATATATAATCAGAAATTTAATTTTTTATTACAATCGGAAGGATTATTATGTTCTAAAAAAATGTTAGGATTAAAAGATAATATACGTAGCAATGATAAAAACCATATATTAATATTAAATAATAATGCTAAAATAGGACAAAATGCTTATAAATATCTACAATTAAATGACAATATATTATATATTAATATACCATATAATCGTTCTGATTGTTTAAGTATTATGGGTATAGCAAGAGATTTATCAACTAAAATCAAAAACGATAATTATTTATTCAAATTTCCTTATGAAGATTATTTAACTAAAAACAAACAAAATAATATAATCAACGTTCATATAAATGAAAATGTTAATAAATATAATTTAAGTTATTTTTATTGTGTTATTCAAAATGTTGATTTACAAAATAAAATACCATTTTTAATAGAACAAAGATTACAAAGATCTGGAATTTTAATATCAAATAATAATCCTTTATTAAATATCAGCAATTATATAAATTTAGAATTAGGATATCCAGTATATTTTTACGATCTTAATAAAATTAAAGGTGATATATATATAAAAGAATATAAAAATATTAATGATAATGTTTTAATTGATACAAATAATAACAAAATAACTTTATTAAAAAATACTTTAATAATTAAAGATAAAGAAAAAATATTGTCTATTCCAATTTTAGCACAAAATAAAGAAGTTATTATTGATAAAAATACAAAAAATATTTTATTAGAATGTTTCTTTTTAGATACCATGACAGCAGATAATTTATCTAATCAATATAAAATATTTAATTTATTTTCACATCTTTATCAAAGAGGATTAGATCCATTAATACAAAAAAAAATATTAATAAGAACTATAAATCTAATATTAAAAATATATGGTGGTAAAAGAAGTAAAATTAAAGTAGTTAATACTGATAATTATATTAATAATTTTTTAACATTAAAAACAATTAAGCTAAATTTTAAAAAAATTAAACAAATATTAGGATTTGTTATAAAAACAGATAAAATATTTAATATCATGAATAAATTAGGATTTAAAATAATATTAAAAACAGATATGAATTGTATTATACAAATACCTAGTTGGAGATATGATATAAAAATTGAAGCTGATATAATAGAAGAAATAATACGCATATATGGGTATAATAACATTCCTAATAAACATATTAAATTAAATTTAATTGAAAAAAACATTAATGATAATAATAGATTTTTCAAATCTAATAATATTACAAAAATTAAAAATTTTTTAATTAATAAAGGATATAACGAAGTTATTAACTATAGTTTTATAAATCCTAAAATACAATATTTAATCTTTCCTAAAGAAAAATTTATAAAATTATGTAATCCTATTTCAATAGAAATGTCTGTTATGCGTACTTCTTTATTATGTGGATTAATAAATAATATAATTTATAATCAAAATAGACAACAAAAATCTTTACGTTTTTTTGAAATTGGATTATGTTTTAAAATAAATAAAAAATTAGAATTTGGTATATCTCAAAAATTAATGTTTGGAGGAATAATAAATGGTAAATTACATGAAGAACATTGGTCTTTATCTAATAAAAATGTAGATTTTTATGATTTAAAAGGTGATATAGAATGTATATTTGATCTTTTAGGAAAAATTTCTAAAATAGAGTTTAGATCTATATCTGATATAAATTTTTTACATCCTTATAAAGGATCATCTATATATTTAAATAATTCTTTTATTGGATATATTGGAGTAATACATCCCTATATTCAAACATATTTAGGAATTAATGAAAATACTGTTTTATTTGAATTAGAATGTAATGAAATATTAAATCATACAGAAACAATAATTAAAACAATATCAAATTTACCATTAAACCGTAGAGATATTTCATTAATAGTAAAAGAAAATATTCCTTTTATAAACATTATACAAGAATGTAAAAATTTTTCAATAAAACAAATTATTGACATAAATTTATTTGATGTATATCAAGGTATAAATATACCTAAAGGATATAAAAGTTTTACAATAAGTTTTATTATACAAGATAATACTCATACATTAAAAGATAAAGAAATTAATGATATTATACAATTATGTATAAATAAATTAAAAATAAAATTTAAAATTATATTAAGAGATAAAAATTATGACTTTAACTAAAAAAAAATTTCTCAATATTTAATTAAAAAATTTAAAATACATAAAAAAGATGCGCTATACTTAGTATGTTTATTTTTTGAAGAATTAAAAAAAACTTTATTAAAAGGAAAAATAATAAAATTATCTGGTTTTGGAAAATTTGAAATACATAAAAAAAATTTTAGACTGGGTCGTAATCCAAAAACAGGAAAATCTATACTTATTAATGCTAAAAAAGTTGTAACTTTTAGAGCATGTCAAAAACTTAAAAAAAGTTTGTATAATATTTCATAAAATATAAAAAAATAATAATTTTATTAAAAATTTAATTTTCTTTTTTTATTTATTAAATAATATTAAATTAATTTACTATTAATAAATAATATTGTATTTATATATTATATAAATAATAATAGGATTATATTTATGTTTAGTGGAATTATTCAATGTATAGCAATAGTAAAATTATTAATTAAAAAAAAAATTTTATACATATGATAATAAAAACACCTAATTTGTTTACTTCTGATTTAAAGAAAGGAGATTCTATTGCAAATAATGGGTGTTGTTTAACTATAAGTAATATAAATAATGATCTATTATATTATAATATAATTAAAAATACATTAAATATTACAACATTTAAGAAATTAAAAAAAGGAGATTATTTAAATGTTGAAAAGTCTTTAAAATTAATTGATTTTATTGGTGGACATTTAATTTCTGGACATATTACAGATATTGCCACAATTATTAAAATTAAAAATTATATGAATTCTAAAACAATATGGTTTAAACCATATCATCAATCTCAAATGAAATACATTATTCAAAAAGGATCTATATGTATAGATGGTATTAGTTTAACAATAGATAAAGTATATATTAATAAATTTAGTATTAATCTTATTCCAGAAACAATTATAAAAACTTCATTAGCAAGTAAAAAAATTAATCAAATTGTGAATATTGAAGTAGATTTATATACTAAAATAGCTGTAAATACTATAGAAAAATTATTTTTTCAATAAATTATTTTTTTAAATAGAATAAAAAAGAGATATAAATTTAATGATTATAAGTAAAAACAATGAAAAAAATTTAATAAAAACATTAGAATATCGTAACATTATTAATCAAATAACGGATAAAAATAATTTAAAAAATATTTTAATGGAAAAAAAAATTAATTTATATTGTGGTTTTGATCCTACTGCTGATAGTTTACATATTGGTCATTTAATACCATTAATTATATTAAGATATTTTCAAAAGTTAGGACATAAACCTATTATTTTATTAGGAGGAGCAACAGGATTAATAGGTGATCCTAGTTTTAAATTACAAGAAAGAAAAAAACAACCAATTGATTTAATGAATAAATGGATTAGTAAAATTAGTTCACAAATAAAACTTTTTTTAGATTTTAATTGTGGTTCTAATAGTGCATTAATAGTAAATAATTATGATTGGTTTAGTAAAATGAATGTTTTATTTTTTTTAAAAGAAATAGGTAAATATTTTTGTGTTAATCAAATGATGAATAAAGAATCTATAAAAAATAGAATAAATAGAAATATACAAGGAATTTCTTTTACTGAATTTTCATATAATTTATTACAATCCTATGATTTTGCTTATTTAAATAAATATTTTAATGTGATTTTACAAATAGGTGGGTCAGATCAATGGGGACATATAGTTTCAGGAGTTGATTTAGTTAAAAAAATATATAAACAACAAGTATTTGGTTTAACTAATAAATTAATTACTAAAAATGATGGAACTAAATTTGGTAAAACAGAAAATAAAACAATATGGTTAGATGCTCTTAAAACAAGTCCATATGATTTTTTTCAATTTTGGTTAAATGTTGATGATAATTTAGTTTATAATTTTTTAAAAATGTTTACTACTATAAAAATTAATACTATAGAAAATTTACAAAAATCTAATAATAATTCAATAAAAAAAAATAGTGCTCAAAACATATTAGCTGAACATATGACTTACTTAGTTCATGGTAAAAATGCATTAGAATCTGCTAAAAAAATTACTGATCATATTTTTCATAAAAAATTAAATGATTTATCTAAAAATGATTTTAATATGTTATTAATTAATGGAATTAATAATATAGTTTTAAAAAATGAAAATTATTCTTTACAAGAAATTTTAATATTAAGTAGATTAGCTAAATCTAGAAGTCATGCAAAAAATATGATTGAATCTAATTCAATTTATATAAATAATAAAAAAAAATCAGATATTTTATATTTTTTTACTGAAGAAGACAAAATTTTTAATCATTTTACATTATTACGTAGAGGTAAAAAAAATTTTTGTTTATTATATTGGAAATAATATTTTAATTATATTATTTATATTTTATTATTATTTTTTAAAGAAAATTCACATAAATAGAATATAATACATATATTACATAATGGTTTTTGAGTTTTACATACATTTTTACTATGAAATATAAACCAATTATGACAATTTAATTTATATTTGTTAGGCACGAATTGTAATAATTTTTTTTCTATCTCATATGTATTTTTACCTATAACAAATTTAGTACGATTACAAAATTTATAAACATGTGTATCTACAGCAATTTCTAATTTTTTAAAAATAGTATTTAAAATTATATTTGAAATTTTTCTACCTACACCAGGTAAAGATTCTAAATCTTTTCTATTATTAGGAATAATACTATTATATGATTTAATTAAAATATTACTCGATTGTATTAAATATTTAGATTTATTATTATGTAGTCCTAAAGGACGAATATATTCTTTTATTTTTAAAATTCCTAAATTTATCATGCTATATGGATTATTTGCAATAATAAATAATTTTTTGGTTACTATATTAACTTTTTTATCATTAGTTTTTGACGATAATATTAAAGAAATTAATAATTCAAAAGAATTATTAAAAATTAATTCAGATTTAATTTTAAAATAATGTTGATGAAAAATATTAAGTATTTTTAATCTTTTTTTTTGGTTCATATCAATCAATTTATAATAAAAAAATTATTTATAAAAAAAATCAATAGAAAACAATTTATGCGTTCTAGAGGATTCGAACCTCTGACCATCACTATGTCATAATGATACTCTAACCTACTGAGCTAAGAACGCATAAAATTTTAGTGATGATATCATAAAAATAATTAATATAAAAATTTTTGTAAGTATATAATACGATATATTATTAATATAGCAGATGTAGTTAAACCTACAATAAAACCAATCCAAAATCCTGCAGGACCCATTGGATGGGATACAATCCAATTAGTAATTGATAAAATATAACCAATAGGAAAACCTAACATCCAATAAGAAAAAAAAGTAATAAAAAAAATGGCAACAGTATCTTTATATCCTTTTAATATACCACAACCTATAACTTGAATAGAATCTGAAATTTGATAAATTCCTGATAGTAAAATTAAATATGAAGATAAATAAATTATTTCTTGATTAGAACTATATAAAGAAGAAATATTATTTCTAAAAAATATACTAATAAAAGAAGTAATTATAGATATTATTATGCCAATAATTTGTGCACACCAACTAATTATAATTGTTTTTTTTCTATATCTTAAATAATGTCCTATTCTGATAGTTACAGCTACACTAAAAGAAAAAGGAAAAACAAATATTAATGAACTAAAGTTTAAAGCTATTTGATGACTAGCAATTTTTTCTACTCCCATAGGAGATATAAATAAAGATACTAAAGTAAATAATGTAACTTCAAAAAAAATAGATAAAGCAATAGGAAAACCAATTTTAATAAATTGATATAATATGTTTTTATTTGGTTTAATTAATCTATTAATTATTCTAATATCATTAAAATACATTGAATGAGAAATCCATAATTTTATAATAAAAAACATTATCCAATATATTATAATTATAGAAAAGCCACTTCCAATGCCTCCCAATCTTGGGAAAATCCAATAACCATTTATTAAACTATAATTTAAAGGAATAAATAATAATAAACTAATAAAACTAATAATCATACAAGGTCTTGTTAATGATAAACCTTCACATTTACAACGTAAAACTTGAAAAAACAAATATCCAGGTGTATTCCATAAAATAATTTTTAAATAAAAATCAGATTTTAATACTAAAAATTTATTAATATTGGGTATAAATATAAGAAAATAACCAATATTATATAAAAAAAACATAATTAATATTGATATAATTATTACTAATAAATATGCTTGTTTAATTTGATTTGCTATATGGATACGATTTCCAGATCCATTTAATTGAGAAATAATAGGTATTAAAGATAATAATATTCCATGACCTAATAATATTATAGGCAACCATATTGAAGTTCCAATAGATATTGATGCCATATCTGTAGTACTGAAAGCTCCTATCATTATAGTATTAACAAAACCTATAGAAATTTGAGCTATCTGTGCAAAAAGAACAGGAATAGCAAGCTTAAATAATTTTTTTGTTTCTATAAAATATTTTTGCACAAATATCCTTTAATTTTTTATAATTTATATAATCTAATAAAATATTTATTTTTTATAAATATTATTTAATAATATTTTAATAAAAATTTATTTTTATATTTTTTATATATTTACTTTTATATTTATAAATTTTATAATATAATAATTATGTTATTGAGATTTAATTTTAAATACAATATAATTTTAAAAACAAATATAGAGTATATTTTTATATGAAGATATTTGAAAAAATTGAAAAACAAATATCTGATAATCCTATTATATTATATATGAAAGGAACACCTAAATATCCAAAATGTGGATTTTCAGATAAAACTGTAAAAATTTTAACATCATATAATATAAAATTTATTTACATAGACGTTTTAAAAAATCAAGATATAAGAAAATATTTGCCTAAATATGCTAATTGGCCAACTTTTCCACAATTATGGATTAATGGAGAATTAATAGGTGGTTATGATATTATATACAATATGTATTGTAATAAAGAATTAGACAATATTTTACTTAAAAATTTTATTAAATAATAAATTATATAATTATAAATTTTATGTTTTAATAGGTGGCCAGCCTCCTATTTTTTTCCATTTATTTACTAATTTACAAAATAATTCAGCTGTCCGATCTGTATCATATAATGCTGAATGTGCTTGGTTATTATCAAAAGATATTCCTAATGCATGACAAGATTTAGCTAATACAGTTTGTCCTAATAATAAGCTACTCATAGATGTTGTATCAAAAGTAACAAAATTATGAAATGGATTATTACATTTTGTTTTAATACGTTTTGAAGCTTCCATAATAAAACTGTGATCAAAATTAACATTATGACCTACAACTACTGCTTTTTTACATTTATTTTTTTTTAATTCATTATAAATTTTATTAAATATAATATTAAAAGCTGTATTTTCGGTTACAGCTCCTCTTAAAGGAGAATTTATATTAATTTTATTAAAAGCTAAAGCATCAGGAGATATATATGAACCTTTAAATGGAATAATATGAAAATGTAAAATTTCATTTTTTTCTAACCATCCATTATTCATTTTAAGAGTTATTAAACCTATTTCTAATATAGCATTATTTTTTGGATTAAAACCTGAAGTTTCTATATCAACAACAACAGGATAAAATCCTCTGAATCTATAAGATAATAAATCTAATTTTAATGAATTATTCATAATATAATTTTTTATATAATTTTTACAAGTTAAAATTTAAATTTAATTATTAAATTAGTAAATTATATCTTTATAAATAAAATTTACAATATATAAATATTTTAAAAAATTTTAATTTTTAATTTTATAATTTAGAAATTATTATTAATATAATTAATAATAATATTATTATTTATTTTTTTATTATTTAAAGATAAAATCTTAATAATATTAATAATAGATTTAGATGATATAGATATATTTTTTATTAGTCGTAATTGTAAATTTTTATTTAATAAATGTATTTGATTATATTTTGTATAATCATTATTATGTGAAACTAATATCCATTTTCCTTTCAACTGTAATAATTTTTTAAAAAAATCATGATTATTTATTAAACATTCACTTTTTTTACCAATCCATAATCCTTTTTTATTTTTTTTATATAAAGCGAAATAAATATTGGTTTTATTATATTTAATAGTTGTTATAATATTTTTAATTCCTGTTTCTATCCATGCTTGTTCAGCTATCATCATTAAATGTGATAATCCAATTTTATTGATATTTAAAGAATATGACAATCCTTCAATAACTGTAATACCTACTCTCATACTAGAAAAATTTCCTGGACCTGCATTGTAAACTAATAAATTAATATCTGATAACATTACTTTTGAATTTTTTAAAATATCATTTATTATTAATAATATATATTTTGTATGTTTGTTAGGACAATACTTTTTTATATTAAAAATATTTTTTTCTTTAAATAGTGTTACAGAACAATATTTATTAGTAGTATCAATAGCTAAAATATTTTTATACATTATTAATTACTATTTATAATTGTGTGATAATATAAAATTATTGTTTTAAATAAAATTTATGATATAATAATTATCGTATATTTAAAATGATAATTTTAATTATTAAATCAAATAAAATATTTATATAAAATTTAATAATAAATTATTAATTTATAAAAATAAAAATATTAAACTTTATTAATATATTCTTTATATTTTAATATAAAATTAAAATTTTTTATAAAGTTAATTTTTTATTCTTATAAAATTCTTAAAAAATAATTAAAGATAATTTATGACAACTATTGTTAGTGTAAGAAGAAATGGATATGTTGTTATTGGTGGTGATGGACAAGCTACCCTTGGAAATACTATAATGAAAGGGAATGTTAAAAAAATTCGTAAATTATACAATAATAAAGTAATAGCTGGTTTTGCAGGAGGAACTGCTGATGCTTTTACTTTGTTTGAATTATTTGAACAAAAATTAGAAATGTATCAAGGTAATTTGACAAAATCAGCTGTAGAATTAGCAAAAGATTGGAGAACAGATCGTTTACTTCGTAAGTTAGAAGCATTATTAGTTATTGCAGATAAAATAACTTCTTTAATAATAACAGGAAGTGGAGATGTTGTTCAACCTGAAAACGATATAGTTACAATAGGTTCTGGAGGTCCATATGCACAAGCATCTGCAAGAGCTTTATTTGACAATACTGATTTAAGTGCATACGAGATAGTTAAAAAATCGTTAAATATAGCAGGTGACATTTGTATATATACTAATCATAATTTTACTATTAAAAAATTATTATCTAAATAATCATGAGGTAAATACTTATTATGTCCGAAATGACTCCACGTGAAATTGTTGATGAATTAAATAAATTCATTATAGGTCAAGATAGTGCAAAAAAAGCAGTTGCTATAGCATTAAGAAATCGTTGGCGACGCATGCAATTAGATGAAAATTTAAGACAAGAAGTTACTCCTAAAAATATTTTAATGATAGGACCAACTGGTGTTGGAAAAACAGAAATTGCTCGTCGTTTAGCAAAATTAGCTAATGCACCTTTTATTAAGGTTGAAGCAACAAAATTTACTGAAGTTGGTTATGTTGGGAAAGAAGTAGATTCTATTATTCGTGATTTAACAGATTTTGCTATTAAAATGATTCGTATACAAGAATTTAAAAAAAATTGTTATAGAGCTAAAAAAATGGCTGAAGAACGTATTCTTGATGTACTTATGCCTAATTATAAAATTAATTGGAATAAAGAAAATAATAGTAATTTACTATCTAATAAACAACAATTACGAAAAAAACTAAGAAATGGTGAACTAGACAATCAAGAAATTGAAATTAATTTATCTACTACACCTATGGGAATAGAAATAATGGCTCCACCAGGAATGGAGGAAATGACTAATCAATTACAATCATTATTTCAAAATTTTAGTGGTAACAAACAAAAAAAACGTAAATTAACAATTAAAAATGCTATTAGGTTATTAATAGAAGAAGAAGCAAACAAATTAGTTAATAATGAAGAAATAAAACATAGAGCAATAGATGCAGTAGAACAACATGGTATTGTTTTTTTAGATGAAATAGATAAAATTTGTAGAAGAAATAATAATATGTCCTCTGATATTTCAAGAGAAGGGGTACAACGTGACTTATTACCTTTAGTTGAAGGATGCACAGTATCAACAAAACATGGAATGGTAAAAACAGATCATATATTATTTATTGCTTCAGGATCTTTTCAATTATCTAAACCTTCAGATTTAATTCCTGAATTACAAGGTAGATTACCTATTAGGGTAGAATTAAAAGCATTAACTATAAATGATTTTGAAAGAATTTTAACAGAACCAAATGCATCTATAACAGTTCAATATAAAGCGTTATTAGCTACTGAAAAAGTAAATATTATTTTTACAAAAGACGGTATTAAACGAATAGCTGAATCAGCTTGGAAAGTAAATGAAACTACAGAAAATATAGGTGCTAGAAGATTACATACTGTTTTAGAACATTTAATGTCCGATATTTCTTATGACGCTAGTGAATATAATAATAAAATAATTACTATTGATAAGTATTATGTTAGTAAACATCTAGATACATTAATCTTAAATGAAGATATTAGTAGATATATACTATAATATATTAATTAATATAATTTTTTAAAATATTTTTAATAAAATATCTTGTTATTTATTTTTATTCCTATTTTGTAAATTTTTTAAAATATCACTAAAATTTATATTTTTATTTCTTAATAAAACTAACAAATGATATATTAAATCAGATGTTTCATTAATAATTTCTTGAGAGTTATCATAATTAGCAGCTAATATAGTTTCTATAGCTTCTTCACCAACTTTTTGAGATATTCTTTTTGTACCTTTTTTATATAAATTATAAGTATAAGAATTATTAAAATCCTTTTTTTTATGTTTTTCTAATAAATTTTCTAAAAAATATAAAAAAGTAAATCTCGGGATTTTAGTATTTTTAAAACAACTATTAGTATTTAAATGACAAGTTTTACCTATAGGTTTTACTAAAATTAATAAACTGTCTTTATCACAATCTGAAATAATATTTTTAACATTAAGAAAATTTCCTGTTGTTTCTCCTTTTGTCCATAAACTATTTTTTGTTCGAGAAAAAAAAGTAACTTTTTTAAGTTTTAGTGTTTTTTTTAAAGATTCTTTATTAAAAAAACCATGCATTAATATTTGACCAGAAATTTTATGTTGTATAATAGCTGGTATTAATCCATTTGTTTTAGTCCAATTTAATTGATTTATTTTATGTATATCGATATTCATATTCTTATCTCTATATTTTTTTTACACAAAAATTTTTTTAATTTTTGAATATTAATTATATTTTTATGAAATACAGATGCTGCTAATGCTCCATCAACATTAATATTTTTATGAAATATTTGATAAAAATGATTTTCACATCCCGCACCTCCTGAGGCAATTAAAGGTATTTTACATATTTTTCTCATTTTTTTTAATTGAATTAAATCATAACCATTTAATACACCATCTTGATTCATCATATTTAATACAATTTCTCCAGCTCCTAAATCTTGAACTTTTTTAATCCATTCAGATGTTTCCCAATTAGTTACTTGAGTATAATTTGCATCTCCTGTATATTTATAAACATAATATTTTTTTTTATTTATATTATACCAAGAATCAATTCCTATAACTACACATTGTTTACCAAAATATTTAGATAATTGAGTAATTAAATTTGGATTATCTAATGCAGGAGAATTAATAGATATTTTTTCTGCTCCTAAAAATAATATTTTTGATGCATCATCTATGGACTTAATTCCTCCTGCGACACAAAATGGTATATTAATAATTTTTGCAATTTGTGATATCCATTTTTTATTAATAGATCTATTCTGAATAGAAGCTGTAATATCATAAAATACTAATTCATCTGCACCATCTTGAGAATATTTTTTAGCTAAAGTTAAAATATCACCAATAATTTTATGATTTTTAAAATTTACTCCTTTAACTACTTTACCATTATAAACATCTAAACATGGAATAATTCTTTTTGCCAACATAAATTAGCCTCTTTAAAAGTAAATTTATTTTCTAAAAATGCTTTACCTATAATAATATCTTTTACACCATTATTTTTTAAATTTTTTATATCATTTAAAGAATGAATACCACCTGATGCTTGAAAAGATATTTCAGGATATTTTTGAGTTATATCAGAATATAATTCTATATTGGGACCTAATAGTGTTCCATCTTTAGATATATCAGTACATAATACATTTTTTAATCCAATATCAATAAATTTTTTCATTATTGTTTCTAAATTTATATCACTATTATTTTGCCATCCATTAGTAAATAATATTTTTCGTTTATTAGTATCAATTTTTATATCAAAAGCTAAAATAATTTTATTAGGATTATATATTTGAAACCATTTTTTTACTATTTCAAAATTTTGAATTGCAGAAGATCCTATAATAATTTGTGATATAGATGTTAAATTAAATAAAAAATCAATATCTTTTTGTTTTCTAATACCTCCACCTATTTGTAATGGTATTTTAATATTAGTTAATATTTCTTTAAATAAATTTATTTGTTTTTTTTTTGGATTTTTAGCACCATCTAAATCAACTATATGTATTTTTTTTGCTCCACTATTAATATATTTATTTATATAAAATAAAGGATCAAAACAATATTCATGTTTCGAATTAAACTTACCTTGTAGTAATCTTACAACTTTACCACGTATTAAATCTATTGCTGGAATTATCATATATTTACATTTCTAAAAAATTTTTAATTAATTGAATTCCATTAATTCCAGAACGTTCTGGATGGAATTGTACTCCAAAAAAATTATTTTTTTGGATAACAGAACTAAATAATTGTACATAATTACTATAAGCAATTGTATAATTATTAATATTCATTGCATAACTATGAGCAAAATAAAAATAAGAGTTTTGTTTAATATTTTTAAATAATGGTTGATTATTAATATAATTAACAGTATTCCATCCCATATGGGGAATAGGTAAAAATTTATCTTTTATTAAATTTACTTCTACATCAAATATTCCTAAAGTGTGTACTCCTTTATTTTCTTGACTATACTTACCTAATAATTGCATTCCTAAACAAATACCTAATATATCTTTTTTACAACATTTAAGAATATTTAGTAAATTATCATTTTTTAATTTAGTCATTGCTGATTTTATCGATCCTACGCCTGGCAGAAAAATTTTATCAGCATTCAAAATTTTTTCTGGATTATTAGTAATTTTTGAATAAAAACCAATTTTTTTAATAGTAGATTTTAAAGAAAAAAAATTTCCACATGATGTATTTATAATAATAATATTCATTATAATATTCCTTTAGAACTAGGAATTACATCATTAATAATATTAATTGCTTGTTTAAGTGATTTACCAAAAGATTTAAATAAACTTTCAATTTTATGATGATCATTATCTCCTTTAACTTTTAAATATATGTTACATAACATAGAATATGATAAAGAATAAAAAAAATGTTTAACCATTTCAGTATTAAAATCACCAATTTTATTATGATTAAATGTAGCATAATATTGTAAATAGGGTCTTCCAGAAAGATCAATAGCACATTCAGCTAATGAATCATCCATAGGTAATACAAAACCAAATCTATTAATTCCTTTTTTATAAGCTAAAGCTTTTAATAAAGCTGAACCTAGTGTTAATGCAGTATCTTCTATAGTATGATGATCATCAATGTGTAAATCTCCTTGTACATTAATATTTAAAATAAAATCTCCATGTATAGCTATTTGTTCTAACATATGATTAAAAAAATTAATACCAGTATTGATAGAACTTTTACCTTTTTTATCTAACCATACTTCTACTAAAACTATAGTTTCTTTTGTAATTTTTTTTACTATTGCATATCTATTATTTTTTGTTAATTTTAATAAAATATTATTCCAATTATATTTATTTTTATTATACAAAATCCCTTGTATTCCTATATTTTTAGATAATTCCATATCAGTTAAACGATCTCCTATTACATAACTATTTTTTTTATCTAAAGTATTATTTAAATATGATTTTAACATAGTTATTTTAGGTTTTCTACATATACAATTATCTTTAAGATAATGTGGACATATAAAAACATTTTTAAATTCTATACCTTGAGATTTAAAAACATTAATCATAAAATTATGGGAAATATCAAAAGATTGTTTAGGAAAATTTTTTGATCCTAATCCATCTTGATTTGTAATTATTACTAAAGAATAAGAAAATTTTATTAATTGTGATAATGTAATAATAACATTTGGTTCAAAAATTAATTTATTAATATGATCTATTTGATGATCTCCATCAGGTTCTGAAATTAAAGTTCCGTCACGATCGATAAATAATACTTTATTAAGCATTTATATATTTCCTTTTAATAAGAAGATAATTCTTGTAAAATAGAAATTAATCTTGTTGACTCATAATCAGTTCCTACAGAAATTCTTAAACAATTAGATAAACCTATCTGATGATCTTGATTTCTTACTATTATTCCTTTTTTTGATAATATTTTAAAAATATAATTAGAATTAAAAAATTTTGTTAAAATATAATTTGTATGACTATTAAATATATTTTTTACAACATGACATTTTTTTAAATTTTTAATTAACCATATTTTATTATTCATTAATTTATTAACATTATTATGCATTAAAATTAAATTTTTACGATTTAATGCTTGTACTGCTATATCTGACACAGGTTCAGGAATAGGATAAGGTGCAATAACTTTTAATAATAAATTAATAATTTCTTCATGAGCTAAAACAAATCCACAACGTAATCCAGCTAAAGAAAATGCTTTAGATAAAGTTCTTAAAATAACTAAATTAGAATATTTTTCTATTAAATGTATCATTGTATGATTTATACAAAATTCTATATATGCTTCATCAATAACAATAATCGATTTTCCTTGTGTAATTTCCAATAATTCAATAATATCATTTTGATTAATTAAATTTCCCGTAGGGTTATTAGGATTACATATATAAATAATTTTAACATTGTCTAATGTTTTTTTTATCGTATATAAATCTAACTGCCAATTTTCTAAACTTTTAACAGAATTATATTTTATACCTAAAACTTTTGCACTTATACAATACATACCATATGTAGGTGGACAAAATAATATTTTATCATTTTTATGATTACAAAATGTACGAATTAATAAATCTATTCCTTCATCTGCACCACGACTTACTAAAATATTAGTAATATCTATTCCACAATAATTACTATAATTTTTAATTAATCTCTTTGGTTGAGGTTCTGGATATCTATTAAATGTATTTTTTATAAGTTTAAAAATAGGTGTTATTGGAGATTCATTAGCATTTAATAAAATATGATCAAATCTACTATTATCTAGTAATCTTGCTGATTGATAAGGTATTAGATTAATAATACTTTTTCTAACTATTTGAGATACGTTATTTTTATATTTATTATGATTTTTTTCTGAAAATAATTTTTTTTTAATAAATGTACTTCTTAAAGTAACTGAATTTTTATGACCTATTAATTTTTCTGTTTTTGACATTATTTCAACTGTATTAGATATATTTAATAATCCTTGTGGTGTTAATTCTTGGACTGTCATTCTTTTTTGAAAATCAGAAACTCCTAAACTAGAATAAGTTAAAGCATATCCATATGTAGGTAATACATGGTTAGTTCCTGATGCATAGTCACCAACTGATTCAGGAGCCCAATTACCTAAAAATATTGATCCTGCATTTGTAATATTAGGCAATATTTTTTCATATTCATGACATTGAATCATTAAATGTTCTGGTGAATATTCATTTGATATTTGTATGCATTGATTGATATCTTTTGTGATTATAATATAACTCTTACTAAGAGATTGTTGTATTATATCTTTTCTAGGTAAATTTAAAATTTGACTGTTAATTCCATTAATTACTTCTTTAGCAATTTTTTCTTCTGGAGTAAGTAAAATAACTTGAGAATCGACTCCATGTTCTGCTTGAGAAATTAGATCAGCTACAATAAAGTGCGAATATGCAAATTTATCAGCAATTATCATTAATTCAGATGGACCAGCTGGCATATCTATAGTTACATTTTTTGTATTTTCTTCTTGATTAGTAATTTGTTTTTTAGCTTCAGTAACAAATGAATTTCCTGGACCAAAAATTTTATTTACTTTTGGTATAGAATTTGTTCCAAAAGCCATAGCTGCAATAGCTTGCGCACCACCTATTTGAAAAATTTTTTTTATTTTACATAAACTAGCAGTATATAATATTTCATTAGCTATAGGGGCAGGAGTACACATTATGACATTTTTACATAGTGCTAATTGAGCTGGTATACCTAACATTAATACTGTAGAAAATAAGGGTGCTGTACCTCCAGGAATATATAAACCTATAAAATTAATAGGTCTAAAAATTTCTTGACAATATACTCCAGAAGTAGTTTCTATTCTTTTAGTTTTATGTTTTTGATAAGAATGAAATTTATATATATTATAATAAGCATTATTAATTGCATTTTTAATATCTTGTGTAAGATTTAATTTAGCATTATTAATTTTTTCAATTGGTATTTCTAGTTTTTTTACTTTAATTTTATCAAATAATAAATTATAATATTCTAGAGCATTATCTCCTTCTTGTTTAACTTTATATATAATATTTGATACCTCTGTTTTTATTTTTTTATTTAATAATATTACTGGTCTAGTTAATATCTCTTTTTGTTGCTTTATATCACATAAATCCCAATAAACAATATTTTTAAAAAAATTCATTATTTACTCCATCATTTTTTCAATAGGTAAAACTAAAATTGAGCTAGCACCAAGTAATTTTAATTTTTCCATGGTTTCCCAAAATAATGTTTCACTACTTACCATATGCATAGCAACTTTATTATTTTCTCCAGCTAAAGGTAATATTGTTGGATGTTCTGCCCCTGGTAATAAAGCAATTATATCTTTTAATTTCTCATTAGGTGCATGTAACATAATATATTTTGATTCTCTAGCTTTGATTACTCCTTTAATACGAGTCAATAATTTATTTATTAATTTTTGTTTAATATTTATTATATTTCCATATCTCTGTATAAGACATGCTTTAGAAATATATATTATCTCTACTTCTTTAACACCATTTGCTTCTAATGTAGCACCAGTAGAAACTAAATCACATATGGCATCAGCTAAACCTACTCTAGGTGCTAATTCTACTGATCCATTTAACATATAAGATTTAAATTTTATTCCATAATTATCAAGATATCTTTTTAGTAAATTAGGATATGATGTAGCAATACAGGTATTTTGTAAATATTTAAGACCTGTATAGTGTTTGTCAATTGGTATTGCTATGGATAATCTACATATACCAAAATCTAATCTACGTAATGTTAAATAATGAGCATTTTCTCCTCTAGAATTACGAGTTAAAACTTCTTCTTCTAAAACATTTTCTCCTATAATTCCTAGATCTACAACTTTTTCCATTATTAATCCTGGTATATCATCATCACGTACCATTAAGATATCAATCGGCATATTTTCTGCAAAAGCTATTAACCTTTGTTGTTGTAAACTAATTTTAATACCACATTTTTTCAATAATTTACGAGAATCATCACTCAAACGCCCAGATTTTTGAATAGCTATGCGTAAACGATTGTTATCTAACATGACTTATCATCCTTTTATTTTTATTCAGAATGTTTTAAGTTTGTTTATTTTAAATATATCAGGTATTGATTATAAAAATAAAATTTAATTTCAAAAACTTTTAACGAATATTAATTCTAAAATTATAAATAATAATTTATTTAATATATTTAACTTTTAACCTAAACAACTTATGTAAAAATAACAACTATTTTTTTATTAAAATAAAAATTTATTTTTTTTTTATCATATTTATATATTCAACATCTTGGTATTGAGGATTTTTAGCAGAAAAACGAGCTAATTGATCACATCTTTCATTTTCAATATTTCCATTATGTCCTTTAATCCAATACCAATTAATATTATGATTAACTAATGCTAAATCTAATCTTTTCCATAAATCAATATTTTTAACTGGTTTTTTATTAGAACACATCCATCCATATTTTTTCCAATTATGTATCCAAATTGTAATACCTTCTTTTAAATATTTACTATCAGTAATAATATTTATATTTAAATATTCTTTTAAAGATTCTAAAGCTATAATAGAAGCCATTAATTCCATTCTATTATTTGTCGTAAAAAAAAAACCTTGGGTAAAAATTTTTTCATGTGTATAATATTTTATTATAGAAGCATATCCTCCAGGTCCTGGATTATAAATGCAAGAACCATCAGTAAAAATTTTTATATTGTTGTACATATATTAATTCTCTATATAAAATTTATAAATATGTTTTAATTAAATTATGAAGAAATTAAATTTACGTCAAATAGTTTTAGATACAGAAACAACAGGAATAAATTTTTATCCTCCATATTATAAAGGACATCGTATTATAGAAATAGGTGGAGTAGAAATAATAAATCGTCACATCACTGGAAATAATTTTCATGTATATATTAATCCTAAAAAAAACATAAGTTTAGAAGCATTAAATATTCATGGTATTACTAACAAATTTTTATATGACAAACCTACTTTTAATCAAATTATAGATAATTTTTTAGATTATATAAAAAATTCTGAATTAATTATTCATAATGCTCAATTTGATATTGACTTTTTAAATTATGAATTATCTTTATTGCAAAAAAATATACCTAATATTGAAAATATGTGTTCTATAATAGATACTTTAAAAATATCTCGTAAATTATTTCCTGGAAAACGTAATTCATTAAATTCATTATGTTCACGTTTTAATATTGATAAAAGTAATCGTAACATACATGGAGCTTTATTAGATGCTAAACTTTTAGCTAATGTTTTTTTATCAATGACTAGTATTCAAGATTCATTTATATTAGAATTTCAAAAAAAAAAAAATATAAATGAAATTAATAATATTCAAAAACATTTAGTAAA
This sequence comes from Enterobacteriaceae endosymbiont of Plateumaris consimilis, assembly GCF_012563145.1. NCBI lineage: Bacteria > Pseudomonadati > Pseudomonadota > Gammaproteobacteria > Enterobacterales > Enterobacteriaceae > Enterobacteriaceae endosymbiont of Plateumaris consimilis. The sequence goes on from NZ_CP046230.1 coordinate 137,307, forward strand.
AAAAAAATTATTAATAATACATCCTACTGAAGAAGAACATAAATTGCATCAATTAAAATTAGATTATATTAAAAAAAAATGTGGTTTTCATTTATGGAATTAATTTTTAAAATATAAATAAAAGTATTGACGATACGAATATATAATTTATAATAGAATTATTTATATTATGGTGCGATAGTTCAGTTGGTTAGAATACCGGCCTGTCACGTCGGGGGTCACGGGTTCAAATCCCGTTCGCACCGTTAAAAATTAAAATAATATTAATAAAATATTATTTTAATTATTATTAATCCATAAAACACATGAATTTTTGTATAATTCTAAATTGTGTTTAATTATATTTGTTAAATCAGAACATATTTCTTTTTTATAAAGAAAATCTTTAATCCAAAAAAATACTGTAATATTAATTGAAATATTAGTTATTTCATCTATTATAATAATAATTTTAGAATTTTTAATTATTCTTTGATCTAAATAAATTGTATCTAATAATATTTTTTTTATCATATTTAAATCTTCACTTATTAATATTCTAGAAAGTCCTAAAGTAATCTTATTACGATATTCATGACATTGAGAAAGATTAGTAATATTATCTGCTAATATTTTACCATTAGGTATTGCTATGATGATACCATCAAATGTTCTTAAACGAGTAGAAAAAATTTCTACTTTAGTTACTTGACCACTAATATTACAAACATTTACATAATCACCTATTTTAAAGGTACGAAAAGTAATAATTAATAACCCTGATGCTAAATTTGATAATGCACTTTGCCAAGCTAAACCAATAACTAAACCTATTGTACCAAAAGCAGCAATAATTGATGATGTTTGTACACCCATATTACTTAATGTACTAACTATTACAAAAATAGTAATAAGATATTTCAAAATATTCGAAACAAATCCTATAGCAATAGGATCTATTTTTTTTACAATAAAAATATTATATAATATTTTTGTAAATAAACGAATTATTAATAATCCAGTTAATAAAATACAACCTGCCGTAAGCAGATGTAATGATTGATAAAAAATAAACATTTTTTTATATGTAATCCAATTTTTTTAAAAAATCCATATTATAAATTAATTTATTCATTATTAAATATCTATATATTAATAAAATAATATTTTTGTTATATATATGAAAACTTATAAAAAAAATTATATTATTTTATAATATATTAACAGCATTTAATTCTTGAAAAGTTCTTTCTAATCTTTTAATCATTGATATTTGAGATGCTCTAATCCATGATCTTGGATCATAATATTTTTTGTTTGGTTTATCTAAACCTTCTGGATTACCTAATTGTTTTTGTAAATATTGTTTATGTTTTTTATAAAACTTTAATACTCCTTGCCAACTTGCCCATTGAGTATCTGTATCAATATTCATTTTAACCACACCATAATTTATAGACTCTTTAATTTCTTTAATAGAAGATCCAGAACCTCCATGGAAAACAAAATTTATAGGATTATGAATAAGATTATGTTTTCTACTTATAAAATTTTGTGAATGTTTTAAAATTTTTGGTAATAATTGTACATTACCTGATTTATATACACCATGTACATTGCCAAATGAAGCTGCAATTATAAATTGAGAACTAATAGAATTTAATTTTTCATAAGCATAATTAACATCTTTAGGATCAGTATATAATGTTTTTTTTTCTAAATGACTATTATCTAAACCATCTTCTTCACCTCCTGTACAACCTAATTCTATTTCCAATGTTATATTCATTTTAGACATTCTTTTAAAATATTTACTACATATATTAATATTGTCTTTTATAGAATCTTTTGATAAATCAATCATATGAGAAGAAAATAAAGGTTTACCATTTAATAAATAATATTTTTCATTTTCATCTAGTAAAGCATCTATCCAAGATAAAGTTTTTCTAGCACAATGATCTGTATGAAGTATTACTGGTATTCCATAATACTGAGCAATTCTATGCACATGATATGCTCCTGATACTGCTCCTATAACAGATGCTAATTTAGAATTTTTAATTTGTAATGCTTTACCTGCAATAAAAGAAGCACCACCAAGAGAAAATTGAATAATGACTGCTGATTTTACTTTAGCTGCTGTTTCTAAAACTGTGTTTATAGAATCAGTTCCTATGCAATTTATTGCAGGTAAAGCAAATTTATTTTCTTTTGCTATTTTAAATATAGTTTGTACATCATGACTAACAACAACACCAGGTTTTACATAATTTAAAATTTTAGACATATAATTACTTTACCTTATTATTGATAAATAAATATCTAATATTCATTTTTTTATATAGTATTCATACTATAATATTTTTCTAACATAAATACTGAGGGTAGTTTTTTTCCTTCTATAAAATTTAAGAATGATCCACCTCCAGTTGAAATGTATGAAATTTTATTAAATAAATTAAATAATTCTATTGCAGCTAATGTATCTCCACCACCAGCAATAGAAAAAGAATTGCTATTAGCAATAGTATAAGCTATACTTTTTGTACCTTGATTAAAATTAGCAAATTCAAAAACTCCTAAAGGTCCATTCCACAATATTGTTTTTGCTTTATTTAAAATATCTATTATAATTTTTATAGTATTTTCACCTATATCCATTATTATTTCATTAGATAATATATTATTAATTTTTTTTGTTTTAACTAATGTATCATTTGAAAATGATGTTCCTACTTTACAATCTATAGGAATAATAAAATTATTATGTTTTTTTTGTAATTTTTTTGCTAAGTTTAAAGCATTTGGTTCGTATAAAGATTGACCAACATTATTATTTATTGCTAAAAATGTATTAGCTATACCACCACCAACAATAATTTTATTTGATAGTTTAGCTAATTTATTTAAAACATTAAATTTAGTTGAAATTTTTGATCCACCTACAATAGAAATAATAGGATGTTTAGGATTTTTAAAAATTTTATTTAAACTATTTAGTTCATTTATTAATAATAAACCAGCACAAGATTTTTTTGCATATTTTATTATTCCATAAGTAGAAGAATGTTTACGATGTGCTGTTGCAAATGCATCCATTACAAATATGTCACATAAAGTAGCATATTTTTTAGATAATGTTCTATCATTTTTTTTTTCACCTATATTGAATCGAACATTTTCTAACATAATTATTTCATTTTTTTTAAAACTTAATTTATTCAAAAAATCTTTCTGTAAATAAACTTTATAATTTAAAATATTTTCTAAATATTTACTAATATTTTTTAAAGAAAAAATACGATTATATGAACCTTCTAGAGGACGTCCTAAGTGAGAAGCTATAATAACTTTAGCTCCTTTATTAATAGCATATTTTATAGTTGGTAATGATAAACGAATTCTAATATCCGAAATTATATTTCCTTTATTATTTATAGGGACATTTAGATCAGATCTAATTAATAATATTTTATTTGTAATATTAATATCTAAAATACTTAATATAGACATATTTTAAATTCCTTTATTCAATTAATTATTTTCATTGTGTTTTAAAATTTCTTGAATTTTTAAAATAATATTTTCTACTGTAAAACCAAATTTTTTAAATAGTTTTTCAGCAGGCGCAGAATAACCAAACTTATTTATTCCTATAACAATTCCATTTAAACCTACATATTTATACCAAAAATCTGTTTGACCTGCCTCTATTGCAATTCTTAATTTAATGTTTTTAGGTAATACATAATTTTTGTACTCTTCATTTTGTTTATCAAAAACATCTGTGGAAGGCATAGAAACAACTCTAATTTTATATTTTAATTTTGATAATTGATTATATGTTTCTACTGCTAAATGAACTTCTGAACCTGTTGCTATTAAAATAACATCAGGATTTTGTTCTAAACAATCTTTTAAAATATAACCACCATATTTAATATATGTTATTTTACTTTGATTTTTAATTTGTACTGGTAAATTTTGACGTGATAATATGAGTCCAGTTGGACCATTAATATTTTCAATTGCATATTTCCACGCTATAGCTGTTTCTATTTGATCACATGGACGCCAAATATTTAAATTTGGAATTAATCTTAAACTAGATATTTGTTCTATTGGTTGATGAGTTGGTCCATCTTCTCCTACCCCTATAGAATCATGAGTATAAATCATTATATTTCTAATTTTCATTAATGAAGCCATACGAATAGCATTTCGACAATAATCTGAGAAAGTTAAAAAAGTTGCTGTATATGGAATAAATCCTTTATATAAAGAAATTCCGTTAGCTATAGCAACCATACCAAATTCTCTTACACCATAATGAATATAATTTCCACATGTAAATTTATTTATAGCTTTAGATTCTGTGCATAAAGTTAAATTACTAGAAGCTAAATCGGCTGAGCCTCCTAAAAATTCTGGTAATATTTTTGAAAAAAACTCTAAACATTCTTGAGATGCTTGACGAGTAGATATATCAATAGGATTGTTATATAATTTGCGAATAAATTTTTTTGATTTTATAATCCAATTATCAGGTAATAAACTATTTATTCTTCTTTGTAATTCTTTAGATAATTCTGGAAATATTGTAGAATAATCATTAAACTTATTTATCCATTTTAATTCTTTTAAATTTCCTATATCTTTTGCATTCCATTTATCATAAATTAATTTTGGTATAACAAAAGGTTTATGATGCCAATTTAATTTTTTTCTAGTTAAAGAAATTTCTATTTCTCCTAATGGAGATCCATGAGATATATTTTTACCAGATTTATTAGGTGATCCAAAAGCAATAGTAGTATTACATATTAATAAAAATGGTTTTTCTTCTATAGAAGATTTAGCTTGATCAATTGCTTGTTGTATATCTTTATAATTATGTCCATCTATATTAGGAATAACATTCCATCCATATGATTCAAATCTTTTTTGAGTATTATCAGTAAACCATCCATGAATATTACCATCAATAGATATACCATTATTATCATAAAAAACTATTAATTTTTTTAATTTTAATGTACCTGCTAAAGAACATACTTCATGAGATATTCCTTCCATTAAACAACCATCACCTATAAATACATAAGTATAATGATTAATTATATCATAATTTGGTCTATTAAATTGTGAAGCTAATGTTTTTTCAGCTATAGCCATACCTACAGCATTAGCTAATCCTTGACCTAATGGTCCTGTACTTGTTTCTATACTAGGTGTACATCCAAATTCAGGATGTCCAGGTGTTTTAGAATTTAATTGTCTAAAATTTTTTAATTCTGATATTGTTAAATCATAACCAGTTAAATGTAATAAACTATATATTAACATTGCACCATGACCATTAGATAAAATAAATCTATCACGATTTATCCATTTAGGATTTGCAGGGTTATGATTTAAATAATCACGCCATAATACTTCTGCTATATCAGCCATACCCATTGGTGCACCAGGATGACCAGAATTAGATTTTTGTATAGCATCTATACTTAATATACGAATAGCATTAGCAAGTTCTCTTCGAGAAGACATTAATTATGACTCCTAATAAAATTATTATTTTAAATATAAATTTTTATTTAAATATAAAATAAATATATACTTAAATAATATTAAAATCTATTTATTATAATTTTAAAAAATTGGATTAATTATATTAATTAATATATGATTAATAATTTAATTTTTAATTATTAAGTTATTTAAATAAATATTTAAATTTAATTTTAAATAAATAATAATAATTTTATAAAATTTAATATAATTAATCATTAAATTTTATTTTAATTATCATAAAAGGAAAAAATAATGAGTGAATATCTTTTTACTTCAGAATCTGTATCTGAAGGTCATCCTGATAAAATGGCAGATCAAATTTCTGATGCTATATTAGATGCTATTATTAAACAAGATATAAAAGCACGTGTTGCATGTGAAACTTATATTAAAACTGGTATTGTACTAGTTGGTGGTGAAGTGACTACTACTGCTAGCATAGATATAGAAAATATTATAAGAAAAACAATAAAAGAAATAGGATATATTGATTCTAGTATGGGATTTGATTTTAATTCTTGTGCTATATTAAATAATATAGGTAAACAATCTGAAGATATTTATAAAGGAATATTTAATAAAAATGGTTTAATAAATGGTGCAGGTGATCAAGGATTAGTTTTTGGATATGCTACTAATGAGACAGAAAATTTTATGCCTGCTCCTATAACTTATGCTCATCTTTTAGTACAGAAACAATCTGAAGTTAGAAAAAATGGAATTTTACCATGGTTAAGACCAGATGCTAAAAGTCAAATTACTTTTAAATATAAAGAAAATAAAATTTTAGGAATAGAAACAGTAGTTTTATCTACTCAATATGCAGAAAATATATCATATAAACAGCTACAAGAAGCAGTTATGGAAGAAATTATCAAACCAATATTACCTAGTGTATGGTTACATAAAAATACAAAATTTTTTATTAATCCTGCAGGTCGTTTTATAATTGGTGGACCTATGGGAGATTGTGGATTAACAGGACGTAAAATTATTGTAGATACATATGGTGGTATGGCTCGTCATGGTGGTGGATCCTTTTCAGGAAAAGATCCTACAAAAGTAGATAGATCTGGAGCATATGTAGCGAGATATATAGCAAAAAATATAGTTGCTTCTTCTTTAGCATCACGTTGTGAAATTCAAATAGCTTATGTAATTGGTATTTCTAAACCTATATCTCTAATGGTAGAAACATTTGGAACAGGTAAAATTTCTAATGAAAAACTAACTTTATTAATACAAAAACTATTTGATTTAAGACCTTCAAATATAATTAAAATGTTAAATCTTTTAAATCCAATATATAAAAAAACATCTTCTTATGGACATTTTGGAAGAAATATCTTTACATGGGAAAAAATAGATAAAATTAATGAATTACTAGAAATGTCCGGAATTCAATAATTTTATCTATTATTAATTTTAATAAATATTATTTTATAGAAATTTTTTCTAGTGCTGTTATTTTTTCATTTTTATTTATTTTCATTATAATTACTCCTTTAGTATTACGACTAACTGTACAAATTTCTGAAACATATGTACGTATTAAAGTTCCCATGTTTGTTATTATTAATATTTGATCATTAGAAGATACTTCTATAGCATTTATTACTAAACCATTTCTTTTATTAATTTTTATAGAAATTACACCTTTAGTAGATCGTGATTTAATTGGATATTCTTTATTATTTGTTCTTTTACCATATCCATTTTGAGTAATAGTTAAAATATCATTTTTACATTTGTTTTTTAAAATAATTAATGAAACAATCTTATCTTTTCGAGATGTAAGTTTCATACCTTTTACACCAATTGACATTCTTCCCATAGATCTAACTTTAATTTCGTTAAATTGTACAACTTTTCCTAAAGATGAAAATAACATTATTTTATCTTCTTTACTAGTAATAGCAACATCTATTAAAGAATCATTTTTTCTTAATTTTATTGCAATAATTCCTCCATTTCTAGGTTTATTAAATTTACTTAAACTAATTTTTTTCACTATGCCTTTTTTAGTAGCCATAAACAAATTTAAATCATTATTATAATTATTAACTATAAGTAAATTAGTAATTCTTTCATCATTTTTTAATGCTAAAATATTTATAATTGGTTTTCCTTTAGCATATCTATTAGATATTGGTAAATTATATACTTTAGTCCAATATACACGTCCTATATTAGAAAAACATAAAAGAGTATCATGTGTATTAGCTATAATTATACGATTAATAAAATCTTTTTCTTTTATTTTAGCTGCTAATTTTCCTTTACCACCTCTATGTTGAACTTCATAATCAGATAATTTTTGATATTTAATATAACCTTGATGTGATAATGTAATTATGACTTCTTCAGAATTAATTAAATCTTCCATTTTTATAAAAGATTTATTTTTGATAATTTCAGTTTTTCTTTCATCACCAAATTCTTCTTTAATAAAAATTAATTCTTTATATATAACTTTCATTAAACATTGATAATCATCAACTATTTTAATAAGTTCTGAAATTTTATATATAATATTTTGATATTCTTGAAATAATTTTGTATGTTCTAAACTAGTTAATTTATGTAATTTCAAATCTAAAATAGCTTGTACTTGTTCATGGCTAAAAGAATAATTATTATTAGATTGAATCAAATTTAAATTATTTAAATAAATATTTTCTTCTTTTTTTTCTTGAAATTTTAAAATAGATAATACATTATTAACATTCCATGATTTAGAATAAATTTTATTTTTGATAACTTCTATAATAGAAGAAGAACGAATAATTTCTATTATTGATTGTATATTGGATAATGCTACTATTAAACCTTCTAAAATATGAGCTTTATTACGAGATTTATTAATTTCATAATTAGTTCTACGTATTACTACTTCACGACGATGTGATATAAATGCTTCAATAATATTTTTTAAAGACATTATTTTAGGTTCTCCCTTATATAAGGAGACCATATTAATACTGAAAGAAATTTGTAATTGTGTTAAAGAATATAAATTATTTAAAATAAAATCTGTAGATATATCTTTTTTGATTTCTATAACAATTCTAATTCCGTCTTTATCTGATTCATCTCTTAAATTTTTAATACCATGAATTTTTTTGTCTTTAATTAATTCTACAATTTTTTCTATTAGTTTAGCTTTATTTACTTGATATGGTAATTCATATATAATAATTGATTTATAATTATTATTTACAGTAATTTTACTGCGTCCACGAATAAAAATTTTTCCTTTTCCTGTCATATAAGCTTTTTCAATACCATCATCATCATTTATAATTCCTGATGTAGGAAAATCCGGTCCTGTAATATATTTCATTAACTGATGAATTGAAATATTTTCATTTTTTATATATGCTAAACATGCATTTATAACTTCTGTAAGATTATGTGGGGGTATATTTGTAGTCATACCTACAGCTATTCCAGAAGATCCATTAATTAATAAATTAGGAATTTTTGTAGGCATTACTTCGGGTATTTTTTCTGTAAGATCGTAATTAGGTAAAAAATCTACTGTTTGTTTTTCAAGATCATTAATTATTTCTTGAGCTATTTTAGTCATTCTTATTTCAGTATAACGCATAGCTGCAGCAGAATCACCATCAATAGAACCAAAATTACCTTGACCATCTATTAATGTATATCTTAAAGAAAATGATTGTGCTAATCTGACTATAGTATCATAAACTGCAGAATCACCATGAGGATGATATTTACCTATAACATCTCCAACTATACGAGCTGATTTTTTATAAGGTTTATTCCAAGTATTTCCTAATATATACATAGCATATAACATTCTTCTATGTACAGGTTTTAATCCATCTCTTGCATCTGGTAATGCTCTACCTATTATAACAGACATAGCATAATCTAAATATGAATTTTTTAATTCTTCTTCAATATGAATTGAATTAATTTCTTTATAAAAAGAAACCATACAAATTATTATCCTTTTAACTATATATTAATATGTTAATTTTAACATAATTAACTATATTCTATTAATATTTTTAGAAAAAATCTTAATTAGATTACGACTAAAATTAGTTATTTAATTTATTAGTTAATATTTAATACAAATATTTTATTATAAATAATAATTTAAATTATATTGATTTTAAATCAATTTTTAAAATTAAAATAAAATTTATTTCATATAAACATTAATACTTATAATTTTTTTCTAATTGAATAATTTTTTTTTTAGCTAATTTAATAACTTCTGTAGGAATACCAGCTAAAGAAGCAACAAATAAACCATAATTTTTATTAATAATTCCATTTTTTAATGAATACATAAATACAATAGATTTATTAGATTCTATAGCATCAAAATAAACATTTTTTATTCCTTTATTTTTTAAACATAAATTAGTTAATTCAATATAATTTGTAGAAAATAAAGTCATTGACTTTATTTTTTTTACGATATTTTCAGCACAAGCCCAAGCAATAGATAATCCATCATATGTAGATGTTCCCCTACCAATTTCATCCATTAATACTAAACTATATTTATTAGCATTTCTTAAAATATTTGCTGTTTCCATCATTTCTATCATAAAAGTAGATAAACCGGAAGAAATATCGTCCATAGAACCAATTCTTGTAAATATACGATCTATTGGACCTATAATAGCTTTGTCTGCAGGTATATAACTACCTATGTAAGCCATTAAAATAATTAACGCAATTTGACGCATATAAGTACTTTTACCACCCATATTAGGACCAGTAATTATTAACATATGATTTTCAGGAGTTAATAATAGATTATTAGGAATAAATTGATCTTTAAGAATATTTTCTACAATAGGATGTCGAGATTTTTCTAAAAACAATCCTAACTTATTAGTAATAATAGGACATGTATAATTTAAAGTTATTGATCTTTCTGCTAAAGTACATAACACATCTAATTCAGATATTAATAAAACTATTTTTTGTAATTTTTTTAATTTAGGATTAATAAAATCAAATAATTGATTATATAAAAATTTTTCTAAAATGAATAATTTATTTTTAGATAAAAAAATCATTTCTTGATAATTTCTTAATTCAGGAATAATATATCTATTACAATGTTTTAATGTTTGAATATTTAAATATTTTTTGGGTAATTTTTTAATTTTTTGATTTTTAGTTATTTGAATGTAATATCCATATATAGTATTAAATCCTATTTTTAATTTTTCTATATTTAATAATTGACGTTCTTTTTTTTCTAAAGAAATTAAATATTCTTTAGAATTTTTAGATAATTTTCTTAATTTATCTAAATTTTTATTATATCCTGTAGCAATGACATTACCATCTTTTAATGTAGCAGACGGATTTTTTTTAATTGATTTTTCTAATAAATATTTTAATTCTTTAAATAACCCTATATTAAGAATTTTATTTTTAATATAACAATCTCCTGTAATATTTAAAATATTATGTATTTTAGGTAAAATATTAAAAGTATTTCTTAAAGAAACTAAATCTTTAGGTTTAGCCGTTCGTAACGATAATCTTGCAATAATTCTTTCAATATCGTTAATTTTAATTAATAATTTTTTAAAATCAGTAAAATATTTTTGTAATTTTGAAATACTATTTTGACGATTAATAATAATTTTGTTATTACGTATTGGAGAATGTAACCAACGTTTTAACAAACGACTACCCATAGCAGTACTAGTATAATCTAGAATACTTATTAAAGTATTATCTTTATTACCTGATATACTTTCTGTAATTTCAAGATTTTTTCTAGTATTCTCATCCATTATAATTTCACTAGAAGAATTTTTCAATTTTATATTATTTATATGAGGCAAAAAAACTCGTTGTGTATCTTTAACATATTGTATTAAACAACCTGCTGCTTTAATAGCCATAGATGCTTTTTCAATACCAAAACTTCTTAAACTTTTAGTATTAAATTGTATATTTAATTGTTGATGAGCAGTATCAAGGTCAAATTCCCATATAGGTCTTCGTCTAATACAATTTCTATTTTCTATTAATTTCATATAATGAAAATTTTCTGGATATAATAATTCACTAGGATTAGTTTTTTGTAATTCACCAGATATTATATCATAATTTTTACTTTCTATAATTTTAAAACTTCCAGAACTCATATTTAAAGTTGCATAACCAAAACCATAATTTACTTCTTGCCATATAGATGCTAATAAACTATCTTGATTATTTTTTAATAAAATATCATCACTGACAGTACCAGGAGTAACAATACGTACAATTTTACGTTCTAATATTTTATTAGGAGTTTTATTTGTATTATTAATTTGTTCACAAATTGCTACAGATTCACCTAAATTAATTAATTTGGACAAATAATTATTTAAACTATGATGTGGTATCCCTGCCATAGGTATGGGTTTATTGTTTAATAAACCTCTTTTTGTCAAAACAATATTCAATATTTTTGATGCTTTTTTAGCATCTTCAAAAAACATTTCGTAAAAATCACCCATACGATAAAATAATAAAATATTAGGATATTGATTTTTTATTTTAAAATATTGTTTCATTACAGGAGTACATTTAATATTGTTGATATTCATAATTAAGTAAAACTCTATAATATGTTATATATTGAATATATAATTTATAAATTTTCTTTAAAAAAATTATTTTTAATTATATTAATATAAATATTAATAAAAAAATAAAATAACAAATTTTATATTTTGTTTAAAATACAAAAATAATATTTTTCTAATTTTTTTATATTAAGAATATACTTTATAAAAAATATTTTGATTATTTTTTGTTAATATATTACATTAAAAAATTTAAAATTAAATATCTTATGTTTAAAAGATTTAAATTTAATAATATTAATAATTTCAATATCAGCATAATACAAAATATACAAATTAAAAAAATAAATATTTTATAAACTATAATGGTTATTATACAAAAATATTAGATATATAAAATAATTATTAATAATTGATGTTATTATTTAATAAATTTATAAAAAATTTAATATAACTAATATATAATAACTAAAACTACATATAAAATATGTAAAACTTTTAAATAAATTTTATAGTTATTAAAATAAAATTTATTTAAAAATAACTTTCCAATATAAATTTTTAATAATATAGTATGAGTATTATTCTTTTGAAGAAAAAATAATAATTTATTAATAATAATTATTCTATAATTAGATAATAAGTATAAATTATGATAAAACATCTACCAGTTATGTTACAAGAATCTATTAATAGTTTGAATATAAAAAAAAATGGAATTTATATAGATGCTACATATGGATGTGGAGGTCATACAAAATTAATTTTATCTAAATTAGGGAGTAAAGGTCGTATATATGCAGTAGATTGTGATATAAAAACAATATTAATTAATAAAATTATTGATAAACGTATCATATATATAAATGAAAAATTTTCTAATTTAATAAATATTTTAGATACTAAAGTATTAGGTACAATAGATGGAATCTTGTTTGATTTGGGTTTATCATCTTTTCAATTAAATGATCCTAAAAGAGGTTTTTCTTTTATAGAAGATGGACCTTTAGATATGCGTTTTAATCAAAAAAATGGAATAACTGCTGCTAAATGGATTCAAAGAGTTAGTGAAGATAAATTATCTTATGTATTAAAAAATTATGGTGAAGAAAAATTTGCTAAAAAAATAGCATATAATATTAAACAATATATTATAAAAAATAAATTAAACAGTACTGATGATTTAAGTAAATTAATATGTTCTATCATATATAAATTTAAAAAAAATAAAAAAAGATTTAAACATCCAGCAACAAGATCATTTCAAGCAATAAGAATTTTTATTAATAAGGAATTAGAAGAACTTAAAAAGGCTTTATATAATTCGTTAATAATATTAAGAAAAGGAGGTATAATATCTGTAATTAGTTTTCATTCATTAGAAGACCGTATTATAAAAAAATTTATGAAAATTCATAGTATAAATAATAATAAATATCACTTTGGTGTTCCTTTGACTGAAAAAGAAATAAATAATTTATCTAAAAATAATTATAAATTAAAAATAATTAATAGAATATTTCCTAACTCTAAAGAAATCTACGATAATCCTAGATCAAGAAGTGCAATACTACGTGTAGGCCAAAAAATATAAAATTTATTATATTATTTTTAATTCTTTATATATTTTTAATAAAATTTAAAGATAATAATATATATTCTATAAGGTATATAATTGAATAATTATGGATTAAATTTATTAGAATTATTAAATAATTGTATAAATGATTATACATTATCTAATATTTATATAAAAAAAATAGTATTAGATAGTAGGCAAATTAAAGGTAAACATTGTTTATTTTTAGCTATTAAAGGTTATAAATTAGACGGTAAAATTTTTATAAATGATGCCATTAAAAATGGAGCTGTTGCTGTCATCACTTATAGTGATAATAAAATACAACCTTATAATATAATTTTTAAAAATAATATTCCTATAATTTTTATACCAAATTTAAAAGAAAAAATTTCTTTTTTTGCAGGAAAATTATATAATAATCCTAGTTATAAAATACCTGTTATTGGAGTTACAGGTACTAATGGAAAAACAAGTGTTACTAATTTTTTAATGCAATGGATTAATTTATTAGGAAAAAAAGCAGCAGTATGTAGTACATTAGGAAATGGTTTTTATAATAATTTATTATCCACTAATAATACTACAGATTCTGCTATTGAAATTCAATATCAATTAAAAAATTTTATAGAACAAAAAGCAGATATAGCTATTATAGAAGTTTCTTCTCATGGATTAAAACAATTTAGAATTTCTAATTTAAAATTTGAAATAGGAATTTTTACAAATCTAAGTAGAGATCATTTAGATTATCATTTAAATATGGAAGATTATGAATTAACTAAATGGAAATTTTTTTCTGAACATAAAATTAACAAAAATATTATAAATATTGATGATATCATAGGATTTAATTGGTTAAAAAAACTATCTTATAAAAAGACTATTGCTGTTACTACTAAAAAAAATATTTATTTAAAAAATAATTTATATTTTAAAGTAACTAAAATAAATTTTTTTAAAAAAAATACTATTATTAAATTTAATTCAAGTTGGGGTAAAGGAACTATTAAAATATTTTTAATTGGATATTTTAATGTAATTAATATTATTTTAAGTATGACTGCATTATTAACTTTAAATTTTAACTTAAAAGATATTATAAATACTTCCACTAAACTACATTCTGTTCATGGTAGAATGGAAGCATTTCCTTTATATAAAAATTATCCAACAATTATAATTGATTATGCACATACTCCTAATGCATTAAAAAATATACTTTTAACCATTAAATTATATTGTAAAAATAAAATATGGTGTATATTTGGATGTGGAGGGGAAAGAGATGTTGGTAAACGTTCAATTATGGGTATTATTGCTAAAAATTTTTCAGATATAGTAATTATTACTACTGATAATCCTAGATCAGAAAATATAATAGATATTGTTAATGACATTATAAAAGAATATAAAAATAAAAATAATTTACATATAATTTTAAATAGATTAGAAGCAATACATTACGCAATCAGTCATGCAGATAAAAATGATACTATACTAATAGCTGGTAAAGGTCATGAACAATATCAGATTATTGGAAATAAAATTTTTAATTATTCTGATTATAATGTTGTTAATAATTTTTTTAAAAAAATATTTCATGAATAAAATAATTAATTTAAAAAAATTAACGAAAATTGTTGATGGTAAGTTAATTGGTAAAAATATTGATATATTAAATTTTTCAATAAATAGTAAAAATATTTATTTTAAATGTTTATTTATTGCTATTCGTGGAAAAAAATTTGATGGACATAATTTTGTTCAAGATGCCATAAATAATGGAGCATTAGCTATTATTGTTGATAAATATTTAGAAGTATCTATCCCTCAAATAATTGTATTAAATACAATTATTAGTTTAGGTAAAATAAGTTTATGGAAAAGATTACAATCAAAATCTCATTTTATAGGCATAACAGGTTCTTCTGGTAAAACATCTGTTAAAGAAATGACTGCATCAATATTAAAAAATGTTGGAAAAGTATTATTTACTAAAGATAATATGAATAATATTATTGGAGTATCTTTAACATTATTAAATTTAAATAATCAATATAAATATGTAATAATTGAACTAGGAGCTAATAATTTAAGTGATATTAAGTATTCAGCTAATTTAGTTAGACCTAATACTGCTTTAGTGAATAATATTTCAATATCTCACTTAGAGGGTTTCAAATCTTTCAAAAATATTTTTAGGTGTAAAAATCATATATTTAAATATTTATTAAATAATGATAGAGCTATTATTAATTTGGATGATATAAATCATAAAAAAATTTTACATAAATTAATAAATAAAAAAATATGGTCATTTTCTATAAAAAATCATAATGCTGATTTTTTTACTACTAACCTAAAAATATTACAAAATAAGATTTGTTTCAATTTACATACTCCAATAGGAGTAATATTTATTAGTTTATTTATTATAGGTGGATTTCATAATGTAAGTAATGCGTTAGCTGCGTCAGCATTATCATTATCTGCAGGTGCATCTTTAATTGATATATCTAAAGGTTTAGCTAGTTTTAAATCAATATCTGGTAGACTTTTTCCTATAAGATTAGGACATAATAAATTAATTTTAAATGATACATATAATGCTAATCCTCAGTCTGTTATTGCTGCTATTAATGTTCTTAAAAGAATGAATGGTAAAAAAATTTTGGTTATTGGAGATATGATGGAATTAGGTCTATACTCATTTTTTTATCATAATAAAATTAAAAATTTTATTATAAAATCAAATTTAGACTTTATTTTAAGCATTGGTATTTATAGTAAATATATTACAAAATATCATAATAACTCTGAACATTTTTTAAATAAAAAAAAATTAATAATAAAATTAATTAAAATATTAACTAATTTAAATAATTTTACTATATTGTTTAAAGGATCAAGAAAAGCTCAAATAGAAGTTTTAATAAATATGTTGTTAGAACAGGAACAATTTAAATGATTATAATATTAATTAAATATTTAAAATATTATTTTCAAACATCTAATTTTTTTATTAATTTCACTTTTCGTGCTATTATTAGTCTTCTAACATCTTTTATTATTTCATTATATATTACTCCATATTTTATTATATTTTTTCAAAAAAAAAAATATTCTCAAGTAATTCGTTTAGATGGTCCAAAATCTCATTTTAAAAAAAATAATATTCCTACTATGGGAGGTATAATAATATTAATATCATTTATTACTTCAGTAATATTTTGGTCAGATTTATATAATCCATATTTATGGTATGTATTAATTACAGTATTATTTTATGCATTAGTTGGTTTTATTGATGATTATTATAAAATTATATTAGATAATTCTATTGGTTTAGTAATTTATGAAAAAATTTTTTTACAAACAATTATAACAATAACAATTATTACATTATTTTATATAAATAATACAGAAAAATCTTCATTACAATTTATAATTCCATTCTTTAAAAATATAAAAATTTATTTAAATTTTATTACATACTTAATAATTTCTTATCTAATTATATTATGGATTAGTAATTCTGTAAATTTAACAGATGGTTTAGATGGTATGGCTATTATTTCAGTAATATTAGTGGTTTTTGGTTTAGCATTTTTATCATATATTACAGGAGATATACAATATTCAAAATATTTTCATTTACCATATTTAAAATATACGAAAGAATTAGTAATTATATGTACTACTATTATTGGTTCAGGATTAGGTTTTTTATGGTTTAATACATATCCAGCAACTATATTTATGGGAGATATAGGATCATTATCTTTAGGAAGTGCTATAGGAATTATTACTGTTTTAATAAGACAAGAAATATTATTACTAATAATGGGAGGAATATTTTTGTTTGAATCACTATCGGTTATAATACAAGTTTTTTTTTATAAATATAAAAAATATCGTGTATTTCTTATGGCACCTATACATCATCATTTTGAATTAAAAGGGCACTTAGAACCTCATATTGTTATTAGATTTGGAATTATATCGTTAATATTATTGTTAATTACTTTATCAATTTTAAAGGTAAGTTAATAAATATGACTAAAAAAATATTAATTATAGGTTTAGGTATTACTGGTATTTCATGTATTAAATTTTTTATTAAAAAGGGTATTATACCATATGTTATGGATAGTAGGATTAATCCTCCTTATATAGAAGAAATACCATCTTCTGTTAAATACTGTATTGGATCTTTTAATAAAGATTGGATTTTAAATGCTAATTTAATTGTTATTAGTCCAGGTATTTCTTTATTTCATCCATTATTAATTGATGCTGCAAAAAAAGGAATTAAAATAATAGGAGATATTGAATTATTTTATAATTCAACAAAAACTCCTATAATTGCTATTACTGGTACTAATGGTAAAAGTACAGTTACTAATATGATTGGTAAAATTATAAATAATTATTATAGTGCAGGAATAGGAGGAAATATTGGATATCCTGCACTAGATTTATTATCTAGTTTTCAAAATTTTTATGTAATAGAAATATCTAGTTTTCAATTAGAAACTATAAAAAAATTTAAACCATTTATCTCTGTCATACTCAATATCTCATCAGATCATATAGATCGTTATCCTCTAGGAATTAAACAATATCAAAAAACAAAATTAAAAATTTATAAAAATTCTTCTATATGCATATATAATGCTAATGATGTTTTAACATATCCTAACAATTTACAAACAAATCAACAATATATTAGTTTCGGTATAAAAAAAGGAAAATATCAATTATATAAGAATCATAATAATAATTATTTAAAAATAAATAATAATATAATTTTAAATTTTAATAATACTAAATTAATAGGAACACATAATTATGTTAATGCTTTAGCTGTATTAGCTATAGCAGATGCATTAAATATACCAAGAACAATATCTTTAAAATATATTTGTAATTATCAATTAAATAATCATACATTACAAATTATATATAAAAAAAATGGAGTAACTTGGATTAATGATTCTAAATCTACTAATGTAGATAGTACAAAAGCAGCTTTAAATTTTTTAGGTAAAAATAAAAGAATATGGTTATTATTAGGAGGATATGATAAAAATTGTGAATTTCATTTATTAAAAAAATATTTAATGAATAATAAAATTAATATTTATTGTTTTGGATTAGCTAGTAAAAAAATAATGTCTTTATATCCTAAAGCAATACCAGTAAAAACTATGGCTGATGCTATAAAAAAAATTTCAAAATTATTAAAACGTGACGATATAGTTTTATTATC
This sequence comes from Enterobacteriaceae endosymbiont of Plateumaris consimilis, assembly GCF_012563145.1. Lineage (NCBI taxonomy): Bacteria > Pseudomonadati > Pseudomonadota > Gammaproteobacteria > Enterobacterales > Enterobacteriaceae > Enterobacteriaceae endosymbiont of Plateumaris consimilis. The sequence continues at coordinate 156,301 of NZ_CP046230.1, forward strand.
TCCAGCATGTTCTAGTGTTGATCAATTTATAGATTTTAAAGATAGAGGTACAAAATTTATTGAATTAGTTAAACAAAATAATTAAAATATTTTTTTATATTAATAATATTTAAATGTTTTAATTTAATTTAATTAATTAAAATTATGTTAATATTAGATTATTATTTAATTTATTAAAAATTATATAAATAATAAAATGTCTAAAAGAATTATTATAGTATCTGGTGGAACAGGCGGACATATTTATCCTGGTCTTAATATTGCATATAAATTAATAGAAAAAGGATGGGATGTTCGTTGGATAGGATCAATTGATAGAATGGAAGCAGATATTATTCCTACAAAAGGAATTAAAATTTATTTAATTAAATTTTTAAAATTTGAAAAAAAAAGTATTTGGTCAAAAATAATTACTTTATTTAAATTAATTAAACCTATGTATAAATCTATTTTAATTTATAAATCTTATAAACCTAACATAGTTTTAACTATGGGTAGTTATATATCAGGACCTAGTGGAATAGCAGCATGGCTATGTGGTATTCCATTAATGATTCATGAACAAAATAGTGTTCCAGGTTTTACTAATAATTTTTTATCCAAAATATCTAAAAAAAATATGCAAGCTTATCCTAATACATTTAAAAATGGCATATTAGTCGGTAATCCTTTAAGTAAAGAGATAATTAAATTATCTTTATGTAAAAAAAAATTTTTAAAATATAATAATCCATTACACTTATTAATTATTGGAGGAAGTCAAGGATCTAATATAATAAATATTATAGCTATAAAGTTAGCAAAAATTTTAAAAGATAAAGTAATGATATTACATCAAATAGGTAAGGGTAATTTAAAAAATATTTCTTTATCTTTTTTAAAGAAATATGAAAAAAAATTTTATTTTATTACAGAATATATTTATAAAATGCATTATGCATATGAGTGGGCAGATATTATTATTAGCAGATCCGGTGCTATGACTGTAAGTGAAATTTCTGCTATAGGATTACCAGCTATTTTTATACCTTTTAAACATAAAGATAATCAACAATATTTTAATGCATTAAGATTAAAAAAAATTGGTGCAGCAAAAATTTTTGATCAAAATAATTTAAATATTAATGATATTATAAATACTTTATTATCTTGGAATAAACAAATATTAATACAAATTTCAAAGAAATCTCGTAGTATTTCTTTAATTAATTCTACAGAATTAATTTATAAAGAAATAAAAGAATATTTTAATTAATTGTAATTATCTATAATATAAAATTAAATATATGATAAAAAATAAACTTTTAAAAAAAACAGATTATAGAATACCTAAAATGGATAATATCCATAATATTCATTTTATTGGTATTGGTGGTTTTGGTATGGGTGGTATAGCTTATATTTTAGTTAAAAAAGGATATAAAATAAGTGGATCAGATATTGTTTCTAATGAAATTACAAATAACTTAATTTCATTAGGAGTAAAAATATATTTTCAACATAATGCTAAAAATATTGATAATGTAAATGTTGTTGTAGTTTCTTCGGCAATAAAAGATAATAATCCAGAAATAATTGCAGCTAAAAAAAAAAATATTATTATAGTCAGTAGAGCTAAAATGTTATCTGAAATAATGAGATTTTATTATAGTATAACAATTACTGGTAGTCATGGTAAAACTACTACCACTGCAATGATATATTATATATATTCATTATTGGGATTTGATCCAACATTTATTAATGGAGGAATTTTAAAAAAATCATCATTATATGCTTATTTAGGAAAAAGTAAATATTTTATAGCAGAAGCAGATGAAAGTAATGCTTCTTTTTTAAATTTAAGACCTATCATTAATATAATTACTAATATTGAAGATGAACATTTAGAATATTATCAATATAATATTGAAGTATTAAAACAAAATTTTTTAAATTATTTAAAAAATATACCTTTTTATGGTTGTATAATTGTTTGTATTGACAATTACTCCATTAGAGATTTATTAAAAAATAATTTCATACATAATAATATTATAACTTATGGTTTTAGTAAAGATGCTGATATAAGAATATATAATTATAAACAATGTAATTTAACAACTACATTTAATTTGTTTAAAGTAAAAGAAAATATATCTTTAGAAGTAATTTTAAATTTACCGGGGAAACATAATGTTTTAAATGCTACTGCAGCTTTTGCTGTATCTTCCTATACAGGAATGAAACATAAAGATATATTAAAAGCATTAGAAAATTTTTCTGGTATAAAAAGAAGATTTGATATTTTAGGTATTTTAAAATATAAAAAAAATAATTTAATAAAAAATATTACACTTATTGAAGATTATGGACATCATCCAACAGAAATAAATGTAACTATTAATACAATACGTACAATTTGGCCACAAAAAAAAATTATAATGATATTTCAACCACATCGATATTCTAGAACTATAAATTTATTTGATAAATTTATTAAAATATTATCTACTGTTGATATATTATTTATATTAAATGTATATTCTGCTGGAGAAGATTATATTTCAGGTGGAGATAGTATTTCTTTATGTAAAGGTATTAAAAATTATGGAAAAATTAATCCTATTTTTAGTACATGGAAAAATTATCAAGAAATGATTATAAATTTATATTCAAAATTTACTGGAAATGATATATTATTAATTCAAGGAGCTGGAGATGTTAACAAAATATCATCATTATTAATGAAAAAGAAATTTTAATTTTAATTTATATTATACTATTTTAGTATTTTTTATAAAAATTTACATATGTTTAATAAAATAGCTGTTTTATATGGTGGTAATTCACCAGAAAGAAAAATATCTTTAATTTCAGGTCATACAATATTAAACACATTACAAAAAATGGGTATTGAAGCTTATGGATTAGATACTAGAGATTTTCCATTATTTTTATTAAAAAAAAATAAATTTAAAAAAATTTTTATTGCTTTACATGGTGAAGGTGGAGAAGATGGTAGTTTACAAACTATATTAGAATATTTAAAAATTCCTTACACTGGTAGTAGATCATTAGCTTCTACTATAACAATGAATAAATTTATAACAAAAACTTTATGGAAAGAATATGGATTACCTGTTTATCCTCATTTTTTTTTAAAAAAAATAGATTTTATAAAAAAAAATTATTTAAAAATTAAAAAAACTATCTCAAAATTAAATTTTCCTGTATGTGTAAAACCTAATTCAACTGGATCAAGTTTAGGCATTTCAAAAGTAAATAATATTCATGATTTATTAGATGCTATAAAAAAAGCTTTAATATATAGTAATGATATATTAATTGAAAAATATATTGATGGAGTAGAATATACAGTTAGTATATTAGGTAATAAAACGTTACCATCAATTAAAATTAAATCACTTTATCCATTTTATAATTATAAAGCAAAATATATTGATAAAAACACTAAATATTTTTGTCCTAGTGGTTTGAATAAATATAAAGAAAAAGAATTATCTGAATTAGCTATGAAAGCATGGAATGTATTAGAATGTAGCGGATGGGGAAGGGTAGATATAATTTTAGATAAAAATAATAATTTTCAATTACTAGAAATAAATACTTGTCCTGGAATGACTCCTAATAGTTTATTTCCAATGGCTGCAAAAAAATCTGGTTTATCATTTTATGATGTTATTAATAAAATATTATTTTTAGCTAAATAATATTTTTATTATATTATATATATAAATTTTTCATATATAATTTATTAAAAAATAAATATTAATATAAATTACAAATAAAAAATTTTATACAAATTATTAATTTAAATTAGCTAAAGAAGCTAACTGTTCTATGATATAACGTAATTTGATGGGACTTTTTTTAGCTAAATTAAGTAATCTAATGGCACTATTTTTACTTAAAATATTTTGTTTAAATAAATATTTATTTGAAGAAATATTATTATTTATTAATAATGTTGGATTAATTTTAATATTTATATTTTTTAAAGAAGGTAAAATATTTTTTTTTAAAAGTGATATAATATTTGACTTTTCATATAAAAATCTCATCATAGAACTAGAATTATTTGTTTCTATAATTAAAATGTTATTTGTAAAATTTTTTGCATTATACCAATTATGTAATTTTATTGGAAAATAATTTTTAATTATTTGATTAATTTTGTTTAGAATATTTATATGTAATTTTAATTTTGTAAATATTTTTGAATAAGCAGGATAATTATATCTATTATAAAATATTTTTTTAATTGATAATAATTTATTATTACGCATATAAGTATTTATCCTTTTAATTTAATGAATTTAAATAATGATTTAATAGTTTAAAAAATAAATTTACACTTTTTAAATATCGTCATAAATTTTATTTAAGAGTATATATATGTTAAAAAATTTTTTGTCAAAAATTTTTGGTAATCATAATGACTATGTTTTACGCCGTATAAAAAAAATAGTCAATATTATAAATAGTTTAGAAAAAAGTTTTGAAAACTTAACTGATTTAGAATTAAAAAATAAAACTTTATTATTTAAAAAAAAAATAAAAGAAAATATCACATTAGAAAATATTTTACCAGAAGCTTTTGCAGTAGTTAGAGAAGCAAGTAAAAGATTATTTGGTATGAGACATTTTGATGTTCAATTAATAGGAGGAATAGTACTAAATAATAATTGTGTTGCTGAAATGCGTACAGGAGAAGGAAAAACTTTAACAGCAACATTACCAGCTTATCTTAATGCTTTAACTGGTAATAATGTTCATATTGTTACTGTTAATGATTATTTAGCTAAACGTGATGCAGAAAATAATAAAATATTATTTGAATTTTTAGGTTTAACTGTTGGTGTTAATTTATCTGGAATGTCATCTAGTGAAAAAAAAATATCTTATTTAGCTGATATTACTTATGGTACAAATAATGAGTTTGGATTTGATTTTTTAAGAGATAATATGGTTTTTAATTATTCAGATAAAGTACAAAGAAGTTTATACTATGCTATAGTAGATGAAGTTGATTCTATTCTCATAGATGAAGCAAGAACTCCATTAATCATATCTGGACCTACTGAAGATAATTCAGAACTATATATTCAAATAAATAAAATTATTCCAAAATTAATATGTCAAGAAAAAGAAGATTCTGATACTTTTAAAGGTAAAGGACATTACTTTATAGATGAAAAATCACGTCAAGCATATTTAACAGAAAAGGGATTAATTTATATAGAAAAAATTTTAGTAGAAAAAAAAATTATAAAAAAAGAAGAATCACTATATTCTAATTCCAATATTATTATTATGCATCATATTATTGCTGGTTTAAGATCTCATAAATTATTTAAAAAAAATATTGATTATATTGTAAAAAATAATCAAATTATTATAGTAGATGAACATACAGGACGTATTATGCAAGGAAGAAGATGGTCAGATGGATTACATCAAGCAATAGAAGCAAAAGAAAATGTAAAAATTAATAATGAAAATCAAACTTTAGCTTCTATTACATTTCAAAATTATTTTAGGTTATATCAAAAACTATCAGGAATGACAGGTACTGCAAATACAGAAGCATTTGAGTTTAAAGAAATTTATAAATTAGATACTATTGTTATTCCTACTAATAAACCAATGATAAGAAAAGATTTACCTGATTTAGTATATATTACTGAAAAAGAAAAAATTAAAGCTATTATAAATGATATAAAAAATAAATATTATAAAGGACAACCAGTATTAGTTGGTACTATTTCAATAGAAAAATCAGAATTAATTTCAAAAAAATTAACTGCAATAGGTATCAAACATAATATTTTAAATGCTAAATTACATTCTAAAGAAGCTGAGATAATATCTCAAGCAGGTAAAAAAAATGCTGTTACTATTGCTACTAATATGGCAGGAAGAGGTACAGATATTGTTTTAGGTGGTAACATTAAATTTAAATTAAATGATAAATTAAATAAAGATCAAATAAAAAATATAAATTTATCTTGGTTAAATGAACATAATAAAGTTTTATTATTAGGAGGACTACATGTTATTGGTACAGAACGTCATGAATCTAGAAGAATTGATAATCAATTAAGAGGTCGTTCTGGACGTCAAGGAGATTATGGTTCTTCAAGATTTTATTTATCTCTAGAAGATTCACTAATGCGTATTTTTGCTTCAAATAAAATATCAAAAATTATGTATAAATTTGGTATGAAAGAAAATGAATCTATTGAACATCCATGGATAACTAAATCTATAGCTAGAGCACAAGAAAAAGTGGAAAATTATAATTTTGATATACGTAAACAATTATTAGAATATGATAATATAGCTAATGATCAGCGTTTAGCTATATATAAACAAAGAAATAAATTATTACAAACCGTTAATATTAGTAAAATTATAAAACAATTTAGAATTGATGTATTTAAAAAAATTATAGATAAATATATAAAATCTGATTTATTTTTAGAAGATGAATGGAATTTAGTACAACTAGATAATTTTTTTAAAAAAACATTTCATATATATTTACCTATTGATAAGTTATTACAAACTTCTAAAAATAATAATACAAAAGTTATTAATAAACAAAATTTTTTAAAAAAAATAATTGAATTTTCCGAACAAGAATATAATAAAAAAGAAATAATATTAGGTAATGATATTATACGTAATTTTGAAAAAAATATAATGCTTAAGTTATTAGATAGTTTATGGAAAGAACATCTTTCTGCTATGGATTATTTAAGAGAAGGAATTCATTTAAGAGGATATGCACAAAAAGATCCTAAACAAGAATATAAAATTGAATCTTTTCATATGTTTAGTTCAATGTTAAATTTATTAAAAAAAGAAATTATTACTATAATAAGTCAAATATCAATTAATTTACCAGAGAAAGATATAACTAAATCTTCAATACAGTTAAAAAATTTTAGAATTAAAAATAATGAAAAAATTATAAATAGTTTAAATCTTTCTCGAGAAGATTATCGTTATTTTATAAATAAAAAAAAAAAATATATTAATATATATTCATTAAATAAAATAGGTAGAAACGATCTGTGTCCATGTTCTTCAAAAAAAAAATATAAATTTTGTCATGGAAAATTAAATAATTAACATTATTATCTATTATAATAGAGGGTATAAAAAATAAAATTATATTTTCTATACCCTCTATCATAATCAATTTTTTAAATTATCAAAAAAAAGTTTTATATTTTTTATAAATTTTTTATATTTAGGAGTATTTTTATAATTATTTAATTTAATAAAAGTTTTTCCTAAATTATATAATATCATTTTTTGTTTATCATTTAAATTTACTGGTGTTTCTACAATAATTTTACATAACAAATCTCCAGTAATATTATCTCTTATAGATTTGATTCCTTTATGACGTAATCTAAATATTTTACCTGTTTGAGTTTCTGGAGGAATTTTAACTTTTACAAATCCATTTAATGTTGGAATATCTAAATTTCCACCTAAAGCTGCTATAGAAAAATTAATAGGTAATTCACAAAATAAATTATTTTCTTCTCTTATAAAAAGAGGATGTTTTTTAATTCTTATTTCTATATATAAATCTCCAGAAGGAGCACCATTATTACCTAAATCTCCTTCTCCATTTAATCTAATACGATCTCCAGTATTAATCCCTGCGGGAATTTTTATAGATAAAATTTTATATTTTTCTACTTTTCCTTTTCCTTTACAAGTTATACATAAATTTTTTATTAAAGTACCTTTACCATTACAATTAGGACAAGTTTGTTGTACAGTAAAAAAACCTTGTCTCATTTGTATTTGTCCATGACCATTACAAGTATAACAATTTTGAAGAGATCCTTGAGCACCAGTACCATTGCAATTAGTACATTTTTTTAAAAATGGGATTTTGATTTCTTTTGTTATACCTTTCACTGCTTCTTCTAAGGAAATATTAATAGCATATTTTAAATCATTTCCTTTATTAGACTTATAATTTCTTGAATTTCCAAAAATGTCTCCAAAAACATCTCCAAAAATATCACCGAAATCAGTGGTACTATTATTAATATTATCTTGTTCAAAAGCAGAATGTCCATATTGATCATAAGCAGATCTTTTTTGTTTATCACTTAAAACTTCATAAGCTTGTTTAATTTCTTTAAACTTATTTTCAGCTTCTTTTTTACCTTGGTTACGATCTGGATGATATTTTATAGCTAAACGTTTATATGCTTGTTTAATTTCACGATCTTTTGCATTTTTAGTAACACCTAAAATTTCATAATAATCTTTTTCTGACATAATATATTACTACCTTTCCTAATCTTATAATTTTAATACCGATTATTATATTAACAAATTTTATTTTTAATATATAAACGGTATTAATATAATTTCTATAATTAATTAGTGAAAATAATTTAATTATTGAGAAGGCAATTATTTTTTATTATCTTTTACTTCTTCAAATTCAGCATCTACAACATTATTATTTCTATTTTTAGATTTACTATTATTTCTATCATTATTATTTGTTTTTTGTTGATTATTATTTTCCATTATATTTGAAATTTTACTAGATGCTTGAATTAATAATTGCATTTTTGTTTGGATGTCATTTTTATCTTCTTTTTTTAATGATATGTTAAGCTCATTTATTGCATTTGTAATAAGAGATTTATCTTCTTTAGTAATTTTATCTCCAACTTCTGCTATTTTTTTCTTTGTACTATGAATAAGTTGATCAGATTCATTACGTATTTTAATTAATTCTTCAAATCTAAGATCTGATTCAGCATTAAATTCTGCATCTTTTATCATTTTTTCTACTTCTTTATCATTTAAACCAGATGAAGCTTTTATTATAATTTTTTGTTCTTTACCACTTTTTTTATCTTTTGCAGATACATGCAATATTCCATCAGCATCTATATCAAAAGTAACCTCTATTTGTGGAATACCACGAGGAGCTGGACTAATACCATCTAAATTAAATTGTCCTAAAGATTTATTATCATTTGCTCTTTTACGTTCTCCTTGAACAACATGAATAGTAACAGCAGATTGATTATCTTCAGCAGTTGAAAAAATTTGACTATGTTTTGTAGGAATAGTAGTATTTTTATTAATTAAAGGAGTCATAATACCTCCTATTGTTTCTATTCCTAATGATAAAGGAGTAACATCTAATAATAATACATCTTTTACATCTCCAGCTAATACTCCTCCTTGAACAGCAGCACCAATAGCAACTGCTTCATCTGGATTGACATCTTTTCTAGGATCTTTACCAAAAAAATCAGCAACTTTTTTTTGAACCATAGGCATTCTCGTTTGTCCACCTACTAAAATTACATCATTAATATCAGAAATTGATAAATGAGCATCTTTTAAAGCCATTTTTAATGGATCTATTGATTTATTTATTAAATCTTCAACTAAAGATTCTAATTTTGCTCTTGTTACTTTAAAATTTAAATGTTTAGGACCTGAAGAATCTGCAGTAATATATGGTAAGTTAACATCTGTTTGTTGAGTAGATGATAATTCAATTTTTGCTTTTTCAGCAGTTTCTTTTAAACGTTGCATTGCTAATGGATCATTAGTTAAATCAATTCCTTGATCTTTTTTGAATTCTGTCACTAAATAATTAATTAAACGGCTATCAAAATCTTCTCCACCTAAATGAGTATCACCATTTGTTGCTAATACTTCAAAAGTTTTTTCTCCATCAACTTCATCTATTTCAATAATTGAAATGTCAAATGTACCTCCGCCTAAATCATATACAGCTATAGTATGGTTACCTTTACCTTTATCTAATCCATAAGCTAAGGCCGCAGCTGTTGGTTCATTGATGATACGTTTTACTTCTAATCCTGCTATACGACCTGCATCTTTCGTAGCTTGTCTTTGAGCATCATTGAAATAAGCAGGAACTGTAATTACAGCTTCACTAACTTTAGTTCCTAAAAAATCTTCTGCAGTTTTCTTCATTTTTTTTAATACTTCAGCAGATATTTGTGGTGGTGCTATTTTTTTTCCTTTAACATATAACCATGCATCACCATTGTTGGATTCAACAATCTTATAAGGCATAATTTTTATGTCACGTTGTACTTCTTCATCTTGGAAACGACGACCAATAAGTCTCTTAATAGCAAAAAGAGTGTTTTGTGGATTAGTAATAGCTTGACGTTTAGCTGGTTGACCTACTAAAATTTCACCATCTTTAGTATAAGCAATAACAGAAGGAGTAGTTCTATCACCTTCTGCATTTTCTAATACACGAGCTTTTGTTCCATCTATTATAGCTACACAAGAATTAGTTGTACCTAAATCAATACCAATTATTTTACCCATTAAAACAGTACTCCTCTATAAAATATTATTTAATTATATAAATAATTTAATAATTTTAATAAATTTAATATTATATAATTTGAAAAATCATAATCCTTGATGAAAAGAAAATGGGGACTCATCTCAAAGCATCAAGTCTAAATGTAAATTTTTTTTTAAATTTGATTTAATATAAATATTAAAATAAATTTATATATAAAATATATTTTTATATAATTTAAAATTATATAGAAACAAATATTTTCACTATTTTATATTATATGTAATAATATAATAATTTAATTTATTTTGTAATATATTTGGAGAATTATTATGAAATATTTAGTAGAAAAAACAAATTTTTCAAAAAAATATAAATCAGATTGTATGGTTATTGGAATATTTGAAAAATATCAATTGTCTTATATTGCCGATATTTTAAATACAATATCTAATAATTATATATTAAATATTTTAAAAAATAATGATTTTAAAGGAAAAATTAATCAAATAATAATGTTATATGAAGTACCTAATATTTTAATAAAAAAAATATTAATTATTGGTTGTGGTATTAAAGAAAAATTTAATAGAGAAAAAAATAAAATTATTATTAAAAAAGTAATACATCAATTAAAAACAATTAAAATAAAAGATATTTTTTGGTGTTTAACAGATTTAATAATTAAAAATATTGATTTATATTGGAATATAAGAGATACAATAAGTATTATTGAAGAAAATATTTATATTTTTAATAAATTTAAAAAAATAAAAAAATATACATTATCTCTTATTAAATTTAATATAAATAATAATAATATTCAAATTTATAAAAAAGCAATTACACATTCTATAGCAATAAATATTGGAATAACACAGACTAAAAATATTGCAAATTTACCTCCTAATATATGTAATCCTGAATATTTATCTTTAAAAACATATAAATTAGCTAATAAATATACAAAAAATATTTCAGTAGAAATTATTGATGAAGAAAAAATGAAACATTTAGGCATGAATGCTTACTTAGCTGTAGGTAATGGTTCAAAGAATAAATCAGTAATGTCTATTATTAAATATGATAATTTATTTGATCATAGTAAACCTATAGTTTTAATTGGAAAGGGTTTAACTTTTGATTCTGGAGGAATATCATTAAAACCAAGTTTTCATATGGATGAAATGAAATATGATATGTGTGGTGCAGCATGTATATATGGAGTAATGAATATTATATCTGAATTAAAATTACCTCTTAAAGTTATCGGTATTATTGCAGGATGTGAAAATATGCCTGATAGTAATGCTTTTCGTCCTAGTGATATTATTCAAACAATGTCAGGAAAAACAGTAGAAATAATAAATACTGATGCAGAAGGAAGATTAGTTTTATGTGATGTGTTAACATACATAAATAGATTTAATCCTTCGATAGTTATTGATATTGCAACATTAACAGGAGCTTGTGTAATAGCATTAGGAAACAATATTAGTGGTTTTATGTCTAATGATTTAGAATTATCAAAAAATATAATAAAAGCATCATTGGATGTAGATGATCGTGTTTGGGAATTACCTATGGACGATAAAAGTTATTATAATCAATTAAAATCAGACATTGCTGATATAAGAAATACTAGTAATTCTAATTCTGGTGGAGCTATTACAGCAGCATGTTTTTTATCAAAATTTACTAAAAAATATAAATGGGCTCATATAGATATTGCAGGTACAGCATGGAATTATAATGAAAATAATAAAGCTTTTGCTTCTGGCAGACCTGTTAATATGTTATGTCAATTTTTATTAAATTATTCTAATCATAATAATTAATTATTATAAATAATTTTATATAAATAGGATATTACTTTATAATGGATACAATATATAATCCTAAAGAATTTGAAAAAAAAATATATTTTTTTTGGGAAAATAATGGATATTTCAAATGTACAACAGATAAATTTAAAAAAAATTTTTCTATTATGGTGCCACCACCTAATATAACTGGTTCTTTACATATGGGACATGCATTACAATATATTATTATTGATATCATAACACGTTATCAACGTATGCTAGGAAAAAATATTTTGTGTCAAATAGGTACTGATCATGCAGGAATTGCTACTCAAAGTATGATAGAAAAAAATTTTTTTGTAAAAAATAATAAAGCTCAATATAAATATGATAAAAAAATTTTTTTAAATGAAGTTTGGAAATGGAAAAAAAAATGTTGTGATGTAATATTTAATCAAATGCGCAGATTAGGTTTGTCTGCAGATTGGAATCGTAAAAGATTTACTATGGATGATAAATTTTCTAAAACTGTAAAAAATATTTTTATATCTCTTTATAAAGAAGGATTAATATATAAAAAAAAAAGATTAACACATTGGGATTTAAAACTTCGTACTGCAATATCTGATTTAGAAGTAGAACATAAAAAACTTAACACTTACGTTTGGTATATTCGTTATTCATTAGAAAAAAATATAACTACATTAACTGGTAAAAATTATTTAGTTATATCTACTACAAGACCAGAAACATTGTTAGCTGATACTGCTATAGCTATTAATCCACTAGATAAACGTTATTCTAATTTAATAGGAAAATTTGTAATAGTACCATTAATTAATAGAAAAATACCTATTATTATAGATAATCATGCAGATATAAATAAAGGTACTGGATGTGTAAAAATAAGTCCAGCACATAATTTTGATGATTATCAAGTAGCAATTAGACATAATTTACCTTTAATAAATATATTTAATAATCATGGTAATATTTTAAATAAATACCAAATTTATGATATTTATGGCAAAAAAATAAAAATTTATTCTGAAAATATACCTGATATATTCCAAAATTTGCATTATACAAAAGTAAGAAAAATTATTATTAATATGATTAAAAATGATGGATTACTTGAACTATATGAACAAAAACTAATATTAGTACCATATAGTTCTCGTAGTAATACTATAATTCAACCTATGTTAACCAGTCAATGGTATTTAAATATTAAAAAACTAGCTAAAACAGCAATAAATGCAGTTAAGAAAAAACAAATTAAATTTTTTCCTCAAATTTATGAAAATATGTTTTATTCTTGGATGGAAAATATTCAAGATTGGTGTATATCTCGTCAATTATGGTGGGGTCATCAAATACCAATATGGTATGATATTAATAAAAAAATTTATGTTGGAAAAAATGAAAAAGAAATACGTAATACATATAATTTAAAAAAAGATGTTTTTATTAAACAAGATAAAAATGTATTAGATACATGGTTTTCATCTAGTTTATGGACTTTTGTTACTTTAGATTGGCCAAATTATACAAAAGAATTTTCTATGTTCCATCCAACAAATGTTATTGTTAGTGGTTTTGATATTATATTTTTTTGGATATCTAGAATGATTATGATGACAATGCATTTTGTTAAAAATAAAGATAATACATCACAAATTCCATTTAAAAATATTTTAATGACTGGTTTAATTAGAGATGAAAAAGGAGAAAAAATGTCAAAATCCAAAGGTAATGTTATTGATCCAATTGACATTATTGATGGTATCTCATTTACTGATTTATTAAAAAAAAGACTTATTAACATAACAGAAGAAAAATATATCCAATTGATTAAGAATCATACAAAAAAACATTTTTTAAATGGTAGTAAAAGTTATGGAACCGATGCTTTAAGATTTACATTAGCTGCTTTATCTTCTACAGGAAGAGATATATATTGGGATATGTCTCGTTTAGATGGTTATCGTAATTTTTGTAATAAACTTTGGAATGCAAGTATTTTAATTTTAAAAAATATAAAATATAAATATATTAATAATAAAGAAAAATTATCCATTACTGATAAATGGATTATTAGTGAATATAATATAGTAATAAAATTATATACAAATGCATTAAATAAATATCGTTTTGATCAAGCTACTAATATCTTATATAATTTTATATGGAATAAATTTTGTGATTGGTATTTAGAATATGCAAAAATAATTTTTAAAAATAAAATTCAAATTCAATATATGAGTATACATTATACCTTATACAATATTTTTGAATCATTATTAAAACTTGCTCATCCTATTATTCCTTTTTTAACTGAAGTTATATGGCAAAAAATTAAAAAAAATAAAAAAAAATATAGTGATAGTATCATGATACAATCTTTTCCAAAATTTAATAAAACAGAAATAGACAATAAAGCTGCAAGCTTTTTTAAAATTTTAATGAAAATAATTACTGTTGTTCGTAAAATAAAAATTGATATATATATAAAAACAAATAAAAAAATTAATCTTTATTTAAAAAATAAAAATCAAGAAATATTTTTATATTTAAAAAATAATGTATATTTATTACAAAACTTTTTAAATATTAATCAAATTTTTTTTATTTTACAAAAAGAATTATTTCCTAAAATGTCATTTATAGAAAAAATAGATGATATTGAATTATCAATTCCTATAGATAATGCTTTAATTGATAAAGATTATGTATTAGTTAAAATTAATAAAAGATTAAAACATAACAAACAATCAATAGATTATTTAAATAATTTAATTAGTAATAAAAATTTTTTAAAAAATGCACCTAAAAATGTTATTGAAAATAATATTCAAAAATTAAAAAAATATAAAAAAATAGAAATAGAGTTAATTAAAAAAAGAGAATTAATTAAAATAATATAATATTAAATATATTGATTATTTTATAATAGATATAAATTTTATTTATAGGTAATTATTATGAATCAATTTTATAATCGTCATTTTTTAAAATTATCAGATTTTTCTAAAAAAGATATTTATGAATTACTTAATATTTCATTAAAACTTAAAAACGATAAAAAGAAAAATAAAGAAATTAAAAAATTATATAATAAAAATATAATTTTAATTTTTGAAAAAGAATCAACTAGAACAAGATGTTCTTTTGAAATAGCATGTTATGATCAAGATGCTAAAATAACATATTTAGATAAACATAATAGTCATATAGGATATAAAGAATCAATTAAAGATACTGCACGTATATTAAGTCAAATATATGATGGAATAGTTTTTCGTGGTAAAAATCAAAAAGATATAGAAATTTTATCAAAATATTCAAATATTCCTGTTTGGAATGGTTTAACAAAAGAATTTCATCCTATTCAAATATTAGCAGATTTATTAACAATACAAGAATGTTTAATTAATAAATCTTTAGATAAAATCTCATTATCATATATAGGAGATATAAATAATAATATTGCTAATAGTCTTATAGAAGCATCGTTAATTATTGGATTTCAATTAAATTTAATATCACCAAAAAAATTATGGCCTAATAATACATTATTTAATAATTTATTATTAAATAAAAACAAAATTTTTATAACAGATAATATCAATGATGGTGTTAAAAATACAGATTTTATTTATACTGATGTTTGGTTGTCTATGGGAGAATCTTCTCAATTGTGGGAATCAAGAATTCATGATTTATATATTTATCAAGTTAATAAAAAGTTACTATTACAAACTAAAAATAAAAATGTAAAAGTTATGCATTGTTTACCATCATTACATATATATAATCATTATAAAAAATATTTTAATAATAAAATTATATTTAAATATAATTTATTTGATGGATTAGAAATTACAGATGAAGTTTTTGAATCTCAAAATAGTATTATTTTTAAACAATCAGAAAATAAACTTCATGTTATTAAAGCAATAATATTATTAACTTTATTAAAAAATAAATATTAAATTATCTTATAATATATATAAAATTTGAAAAAATTAATATTATTAAAATATAATTTATTTTTCAAATCATTAAAATAATACTATAATATTAATATTGATTATAATAAATATTAATTTAATATTATAAAAATTTATTTAGGAATTTATTTTTTATGAAAGAAATAATTCATACTCAAAATGCTCCTATACCTATAGGTCCATATGTACAAGGGATTGTATTTAAAAATATAATTTTTATTTCAGGTCAGATATCTATTAATCCTTTAAATAATAAAATTGAAAATAATAATATAGAAAAACAAACTGTTCAAGTATTAAAAAATATTAAATATATTATTAATAAAGTAAATTGTTCTATTAAAAATATAGTAAAAACTACAATATTTTTAATAAATTTAGATGATTTGAATATTATAAATAATATTTATAAAGATTTTTTTATTAAAAATAATGCACATTATCCTGCTAGAACTTGTGTAGAAGTATCTCGTTTACCTAAAAATGCAAAAGTTGAAATAGAAGCTATAGCAATAAAAAATAATTATTCTTCATAAGGAAGATTATATGATTTTTTTAATAAAATTAATATTTATTTTTTTTATATTTAATTTACCAATTAAATGTTTATATGCAATTACTAATAATAATACAGTTGTTTTTTATAATTGGACAGAATATGTACCTGAAGGTTTATTAGAAGAATTTACTAAAGAAACTGGAATTAAAGTTATTTATTCAACATATGAATCAAACGAAAGTATGTATGCAAAGTTAAAAACTTATAAAAAAGAATCTTATGATCTTATTGTACCTTCTACATATTTTATTGCTAAAATGAAAAATGAAGGTATGTTACAAAAAATTGATAAAAAAAAATTAACAAATTTTATTAATTTAGATTCTAAATTTTTAAATAAATCTTTTGATCCTAATAATGATTATTCAATTCCATATATATGGGGTGTTACAACTATTGCTATAAATAGCAATGAAATAAATTTAAATAACATAAATAGTTGGTCAGATTTATGGAATCCTAAATATAAAAATTTAATTTCATTAGTTAATGATGCTAGAGAAGTTTTTCAAATAGCATTAATGAAATTAGGTTATTCAGGTAATGACACTAATTTAAATCATATTAAAAATGCATTTAAAGAATTAAAAAAATTAATGCCTAATATCGTTACATTTAATTCAGATAATCCTGGTATTCCTTTTATAGAAGGAGAAGCTGTATTAGGAATGATATGGAACGGATCTGCATATGCAGTTAAAAAATTAGGTATTCCTTTAAAAATTATTTGGCCTAAAGAAGGTGGAATTTTTTGGATGGATAGTTTTGCTATTCCTTCTAATGCAAAAAATGTAGAAGGTGCTTTAAAATTAATTAATTTTTTATTAAGAGCAAAAATAGCAGCTCAAGTAGCACAAATAACAGGATATTCGACACCTAATTTAGCAGCAAAAAAATTATTACCTAAAAATATGATTAATGATAATACATTATATCCAAATGATAAAATCATTAAAAAAGGTGAATGGCAAAATGATATAGGTGATGATATTAATAAAGAATATGAAATTTATTTTCAACAATTAAAAAATTTATAGAAAATATTTAATAAAATTTATTTTAAATAAATATTTTTACATTTTTTACTACAACAATTATAATATTTTTCTTTACATAAAGGACATTGAATAAATAATAAATGACAATAATTATTTTTACAATTAGTATGTATATCATAAAAATTATTACATTGATAACAACGTGAAATAATATCTGTAGTTACTGATTCTGCCATTCTATTGTCAAAAACAAAATTTTTTCCTTTAAATTCAATAGGCAAATTATTTTTTTTAGCATCATTAATATAACCAATAATACCACCTTTAATATGAAAGATATTTTTAAAATTATTAAATATTAACCAAGAAGTAGCTTTTTCACAACGAATACCACCAGTGCAATATAAAATAATATTTTTATCTTGATATTTTTTTAAATTACATAACAACATTGACATTTGTTCTCTAAAATTACGTGATGATTTAAATATAATAGCATTATTAAAATGACCTATTTCATATTCATAATAATTTCTGATATCTATAAGAATAGTATTTTTACTATCTATCATTTTATTTACTTGCGAAGCATTTAAGTATTTTCCAATAATATTAAATTTTAAAAAATTAAAGTTTTGTATATTATCATTTAAAATATTTTTTTTATGTATAACTTTTAAAACCCAAAATGCATTTTTTTTATGTTCTATTGCTAGATTTATATATAAATCTTTTAATTTAGGATTTAGTTTATATAAAAAAAATTTTATTATATTATAAAAATAACAAGGAACACTAATTTGTGCATTTATTCCTTCATGAGAAATATATATTCTACCTAAAATATCTAAAGCATTAAATAAAATGTAAATATTATCACGTAATGATAATGGATCATTTATAAAAAAATATTTATAAAAAGATAATATTTTTCTTTCTTCGTTTTTTTTAAATATGATTTTTTTTAATTTAAAATTAGATATTCTATTGTAAAGTAACATAATAAATAATCCTTATAGATTAGATTACCGAAGATCGGACTTGAACCGATATATCATAAAAAATGATGGTTGATTTTGAATCAACTGCGTTTACCTATTTCGCCACTTCGGCATAATATTTTACAATAAATATTGTATATTATAACATAATAATTATATATTCAATTTATTTAATCATATAAAATTAACCTTATTTGATATAATTATCTTGACAGTAATATATTATTAATAATAATATAAATAGATATCTAATAATCCTCTGTAGTTCAGTTGGTAGAACGGCGGACTGTTAATCCGTATGTCACTGGTTCGAATCCAGTCAGGGGAGAATACTAAATAATAAATTTTATTTATTAATTTATGATTATATCTTTTTTCAATATTTTAAATTATATTAATAAAATTATGAATTATTAATTATTTATTTATTAATTTACTATTTTTATGAATATAAATTTAAAAGATCTTCTTCAACAAGACATTTTAAATGAACTTTTATCTATTAAAGATATGGTTCGTTGGTCAGCTAGTTGTTTTAGTATATCTAATATATGGTATGGACATGGAACTGATAATCCTTTAGATGAATCTATTCAATTAATATTACCTATATTAGGATTACCACCACATATATGGAATAATATATGTGATGCAAAATTAACTTTAAAAGAACGAAAATTAATATTTAAATTAGTGTCTAAAAGAATAAATAATAGGATACCTATAGTATATTTAACAAATAAAACTTGGTTTTGTGGACATGAGTTATATATTGATCAGAGAGTATTAATTCCTAGATCACCAATATCAGAATTAATTAATAATAAATTTCAATCTAATGGATTAAAATTAACATTTACTCCTAAAAATATATTAGATTTATGTACTGGAAGTGGATGTATTGCTATTGCATGTGCATATTTATTTCCTAATGCTCATATAGATGCTATAGATATTTCTTTAGATGCTATTAATGTCACCGAATATAATGTTGAATTACATGGTTTAGAAAACCGTATTACTCCAATTCATAGTAATTTATTCGAAAAATTATATAACTTTCCTACTTACGATTTAATAATAGCTAATCCACCTTATATTGATAAAAAAGAATTAAAATATTTACCTAAAGAATATTCATATGAACCACAATTAGGTTTAATATCTAAAAATAATGGATTAGATATTATTAATGATATAATCTTAAATTCTTTTTTTTTTCTTAAAAAAAAGGGTTTTTTAATATGTGAAGTAGGAAATCAAATAAAATATATAAAAAAAAAATATCATTTTATAAATTTTAAATGGTTAAAAATAAAAAATGGAGGTACAGGTATATTTAAATTAAGTCGAAATACAATAAAAAAAATAAGAATAATGAAAAGGTAAAAATATTATGTCAGGTAATAGTATTGGAAAAATATTTCGCGTAACTACTTATGGAGAATCTCATGGTATTGCTTTAGGATGTATTGTAGATGGTGTTCCTCCTGGTATTCCTCTAAAAGAATATGATTTACAAAAAGATTTAGATAAAAGAAGACCTGGACACTCTAAATATACCTCTCAAAGAAAAGAATTAGATATAATTAAAATTATGTCTGGGACATTTAATGGTTTAACTACTGGAACAAGTATTGGTCTTATGATTAAAAATATAGACCAAAGATCACAAGATTATAATAATATTAAAAATATATTTCGTCCTGGACATGCTGATTATACATATCAAAAGAAATATGGTATAAGAGATTATAGAGGTGGAGGACGTTCTTCTGCAAGAGAAACAACTATGCGTGTTGCCGCTGGTGCTATTGCAAAAAAATATTTATTAATAAAATATAATACTAAAATCAGAGGTTATTTATCACAAATGGGTAATATTATTTGTGATTTTAAAAGTTGGTCAGAAGTAAATAAAAATCCTTTTTTTTGTCCTAATATAGATCAAATACAAGATTTAAAAAATATGATAAATAATTTAAAAAAAATAGGAAATTCTATAGGAGCTAAAATTACTATTATTGTAGAAAATATACCAGTAGGACTAGGTGAACCAGTTTTTGATAAATTAGATGCAGATTTAGCTCATTCTATAATGAGTATAAATGCCGTAAAAGGAATAGAAATAGGTGATGGTTTTAAATCTGTTAATACATTAGGAAGTGATTATCGTGATGAAATTAGATCTAATGGATTTCAAAGTAATCATTCTGGAGGCATCTTAGGAGGAATCAGTACAGGACAAAATATTATTATCAACTTTGCTATAAAACCTACTTCTAGTATTTCTACTATAGGTAGAACAATAAATTTAGATAATAATGAAGTTCAATGTACAACACAAGGTAGACATGATCCTTGTGTTGGAATAAGAGCTATACCTATAGGAGAAGCAATGGTAGCAATCACAATATTAGATCATTTATTACGTTATCGAGCACAATGTGCAGATATTTTATTTAAATAATTAATTTAATTCATTTATGTTATTAGTTAAATAATCAGATATTCCTACTGATGTAGGTATTATGCTTTTTTTACCTTTTTCCCACTGAGCAGGACATACTTCACCATATTTTTCATAATGATTTAAAGCATCAATCATTCTTATCATTTCATTAACATTTCTACCAAAAGGTAAATCATTTACTAATTGATGTCTTATAATGCCTTTTTTGTCTATTAAAAAAGAAGCTCTTAATGCAACTCCTAGTTCAGGATATTCAATACCATATTTTTTTTGTATTTCTTTTTTCAAATCAGATATCATTATAAATTTAATTTTTCCAATACCGCCATTTTTAATAGAAGTATTACGCCATGCATTATGAGTAAATTGTGAATCACATGAAATTCCTAAAATGTTGACATTTCTTTCATTAAAATCATTATAATGATTATTAAATGATATTATTTCTGAAGGACAAACAAATGTAAAATCTAAAGGCCAAAAAAATATAACAGTAACTTTATTTTTAGAATATTCTATAAAATTAAAATTATTTATAATTGAACCATCATTTAAAACTGCTGAAGCATTAAAATCAGGAGCTTTTTTTGTAACTAAAACCATAGTAAATTCCTAAAATTTTATTTGATAAAACATAATTTTTTATGTTATTTTATATAATAATTGTTTATCATTCAATTAATTATTTTAAAATTTTAAAATAATTATATTTCATTATTAAGGAATAAACTAGATGAATTTTTTTATTTCCAATATAGAAGCTGCTACAACAGCTACAAATAACGGAATGCATTCTAAAGATAATATTATTTCTTTATTTGTTATGATTTTAATTTTTGGTATAATATGCTATTTTATAATAATTAAGCCTCAAAATAAAAAAAATAAAGAAAAAAGAGAATTAATAAATTCACTTTCTAATGGAGATGAAATATTAACAACTGGTGGAATTATTGGGAAAATTGTTAAAATATCAGATTGTGGATATATTACTATCTTAATAAATAAGAATAATCAAATTATTATTAAAAAAGATTTTGTAATTGCAATTGTACCTAAAGGTACTATAAAAAAACTTTTTTCATAATTTATTATTACCAATAGGAATATTGTCGTGTTAAATAAATATTATTGGTGGCAAAATACTTTAATAATTTTATTTATAATAATTGGTATTATATATTCATTACCAAATATATATAGGGATATTCCTGTTGTTCAAATTAATATTTTAAATAAAAATTTTTCAAAAGAAAAAATAATAATAAATATTAAAAATAAATTAATCTCTAATAAAATTAATTTTACAAAATTTTTTTTAAATAAAAATAATAACATTAATATTATTTTTAATAATATAAATAATCAATTGCAAGCATACGAAATTCTTAAAAAAAATTCATCTAAAAAATATATTGTAATAGTAAAATCCATTTCATCTATTCCAAGATGGTTATCTTTTTTAAGAGCAAAACCAATAAAATTAGGGTTGGATTTAAAAGGTGGTATTTATTTTTTATTAAGAGTTAATAATAATTATATTTTTCAAAAATTACGAGAACAAAATATTGAAGATTTAAAACTAATATTAAAAAACAAAAATATTTTGTTTAAATTAAAAAGGTCTTATAATTTTAATTATAAAATTTTTTTTAAAAATAATGATATAAGAGACAAAACAATAAATTATTTAAAAAAACAAAATAATAACTTTGTTAATTATAATGTTATTAAAAACGGTTTGTTAGTTTCTATGAAAAAACAATGGTTTGTAGATTTGAAAGAAACTATTATAGAAAATAACATAAACGTACTACGTAATCGAGTTAATCAAATAGGTATTTCTGATGCTATAGTACAAAGAAAAGGTATAAATAATATTGTTATAGAATTACCAGGTATACAAAATTTTTCAGAAGCAAAAGAAATATTAGGTAGTACAGCAACATTAGAATTTCATTTAGTTAATAATAATATAAATAATGTTCAAAATAAAAATGTTTCTTATTATTTATGGAATAATAAAATACCTATTTTGTTAAATAAAAAAATAATAATAGATGGATCAAATATTATTCATTCTAATGTTAGTAGAAATGAATATAATCAACCACAAGTTAATATTTTTTTAGATAAAAAAGGAGGAGATATTTTATCTAAATTTTCTGAAAAACATATTGGAGATAATATTGCAACAGTACTCGTAGATTATATAAATAGTAATAAAAAAGATATAAAAGGAAATATTATACAATATAAAAAAGAAGAAATAATAAATATAGCAACTATACAATCAAAATTAAATAATAATTTCAAAATAACTGGTTTAAAAAATATAAAAGAAGCAAAAAAACTATCAATTTTACTAAGATCTGGTTCATTAAGTGCACCTATACAAATAATAGAAGAACAAAATATTGGTCCTTCAGTTGGTCAAGAAAATATTAAACAAGGAATAAAAGCTTGTATTATAGGTATTTTGATATGTATCATATTTATGATATTTTACTATCATATATTTGGTATAATTGCAATTATTGCTTTATTTATTAATCTCATTTTTACTATTAGTTTTCTTTCTCTTTTACCTGGAGCAACACTAACAATGTCAGGTATTGCAGGAATAGTTTTGGCTTTAGCTATTGCTATAGATGCAAATGTTTTAATTAATGAAAGAATTAAAGAAGAATTAAATAATAAAGTATCTATTCAAAAAGCTATAGATTTTGGTTATAAAGGAGCATTTTCTAGTATTTTTGATGCAAATGTAACTACATTAATCACTTCTTGTGTTTTATATAGTTTAGGTTCTAGAGAAATACAAGGTTTTGCTATTACTACTTTTATTGGTATTTTAACATCTATGTTTACTTCTATAATTATTACTAGAGCAATAGTAAATATTATTTATGGTGGTAAAAAAATAAAAAAGTTACCTATTTAATAAATTATTAATTTTAATATAAATGGAGAATATTAAAAAATATGTATTTTTTTTTTAACAAAATCAAAATAATTAAACAAAATAAGTTAAAATATTATGATTTTATGAAATGGAATAATTATGCTTTATTTGTTTCAGGAATATTAATTATATTATCTATAATAATTATATCATATAAAGGTTTAAATTGGGGAGTAGATTTTACAGGTGGTACGATAATAGAATTACACTTTCAAAATCCAATTAGTAAAATTAATAATACTAGATTATTAATACAAAAATTATATTCTTCAAAAATTGAAATTAATTCAATCAATAATAATCATAATTTAACTCTCAAACTATCAAAAAATCAATCTATTTTAAAAGATAAACAAATAATGGATCCAAAACTAATAAATTTAATTCAAAAATTATATAAACAAAAATTTGTAATTAAAAAAATAGAATATATAGGACCAAATATAGGTAAAAATTTAATTTTATCTGGTATTGCTACTATAATGGTTACTTTAATAGGTATTTGGATATATGTAGGTTTACGTTTTGAATGGCATTTAGCATATAGTACAATAATTTCTTTATTACATGATTTAATTATTACTTTAGGTATAATATCAATATTTTATATTGAAATAGATCTCTCTATTATTTCTTCTCTTATGTCTATAATTTGTTATTCTCTTAATGATAGTATTGTTATTTCAGATAGAATACGTGAAAATTGTTATAAATTAAATAATTATAATATTTATAAAATAATTAATTTATCAATTAATCAAACATTTAAAAGAAGTATTATTACTTCACTAACAGTTTTAACTATGATATCTATTTTATATGTTTTTGGAGGTATTGTATTAAATAATTTTTCTTTAATTATGTTTATTGGTGTAATTTTTGGAACTATATCTTCTATATATGTAGTATCTTCTTTAGCACTTAAAATGGGAATGAACGTTAATAATATGATTAATAATAAATAATAATTAATATTATATTTTACAGAAAATTTTTATAATATTTATTATTAATATTTACTAAAAATATATTTACTAATAATATATTTACTATTAGATTAGTGTTTTTTATTAATTTTTATTAGATCTTTTATTAATACATAATTTATATTAAATATTTTTCATACTATATACTGTGTAATTTTTATTTTTAGATAAAGTATTTATTTTAAATTTTTTTTTCAATGATTTAAAATACGGTAAAAAATTATTTATAACAAAACGAAGTTCTCCACCATAATTTAGATAATTTTTTGCATTATAAATTATTTTATATAATATATCTAAAGAATAATTTAATCCTATATGAAGAGGTGGATTTGATACAATTAAGTCAAATTTTTCATAAATATTAGAATATATATTACTTGGAAATATATATGTATTTTTAATTTGATTTATAAAAATTGTTTTTTTACTTGACGTAATAGCATTAGAATTTATATCTACTAAAAATAATGAATACTTTTTATTAGTACTACTACCTATTATTGTAGAAATAATACCAGAACCACAACCAATTTCTAATATTTTACCTTTTATGTTGTTATTATTTTTAATAGTAGAAATTAATAATTTACTACCATAATCTAATTTTTTAGAACTAAACACACCAGGCAAACTATTAATAGTATAGTTTTTATAGAAATAATTAATCCAATAAATATTTTTATTAAAAATAATTTTTTTACGTAAAATTCCATAATAAATACTACATTTTCTTGCACTAATAATTTTATTAAAATGTATATCATTATTAAAGTTTGCTATATTTTTTATTTGATTTATACCACTATTATTTTCTCCTATTACATAAATATCACTATTTATATCTAAAATAGATAATATATTTTCTAACAGAAAAATTGATTCACTTTTATTTTTTGACCAAAAAAATAAAAGTGTATTAAAATTATTTATTAATATATTTTCAACTAAATCGTAATGTACTTTATTATTTAAAAACTTTTTTAACCATATATAATAATCATATTGATGAGTATTAATAAAGCTAATAAAAGTATTTAAATAAATTGGTATAGAATCTCTAATATTTCCAGAAAAAATTACATTACGATTTACAAATTTATTTTTAAATTTATGTAAAATATATTTACTAATAGGTAATAATTTAAACATAAGTTTTAAATTTTACAATTTTTTGTATAAAATTTTTTATTTTCCCAAGAAAACATTGTTAATTTGTTTCCCCAACAACAACCAGTATCTAATCCCATTATGTGTGGAGGAGTATATCTCCCATTTAAAGATGACCAATGACCAAATAATATTGTATATTTTTTATATATGTCATTAGGTATTAAAAACCATGGTTTTAATAATTGAGACACATTTTTAGGTTCTCCTTTTGTTATCATTTCTAATGTTCCATCTGGATAACAATATCTCATTTTTGTTAATGAATTTATAATAAAATTAAAACGTTTAAATCCTGTAAGTTTATTATTATTCCAGTTATTTATTTGATATTTTTGATTATACATAGAAGCAAAAAAAATTTTATTATTTTTACTTATTAAAATATTTTTTACTTCACGTGAAACAGATTTTAATATATCGATATTATTCCATTGTGGAGTAATACCAGCATGTGTCATTATAATTTTTTTTTCTTTATTTATTTGAATTAAAGGTTGATATTTTAACCAATTATCAACAATAATAGAAATTTTTTTATTTGCTAATAATTCTAATATTTTTTGATCATATATAGTTCCAGTATTAGGTATACCTGAATGTAAAGCTAATAAATATAAATCATGATTACCTAATACTAACTTTACAGATTCTTGAATATTATATAAATAAAATAATATTTTATCTGAATCAGGACCACGAGCAATAATATCTCCAGTTATCCATAATTGATCTTTTTTATAGTTAAAATTAACTTTGTTTAATAAATATAAGAATTCATTATAATAACCATGAACATCTCCAATAATATAAGTAGTCATATAATTTTTATGTATTAATTTAAATTAATGAATATAAGTTTTAATTGCTAAACGAAAAACAGGAATATCTACATGAAAAATATTTCCATTTTCATCTATCATAATGTAATGTCCTTGCATAGTACCAATTGGAGTTTCTAAAATAGTTCCACTAGTATATTTAAAATCACTCCCTGGTTTTATATATGGTTTTTTACCTATAACTCCTTCACCATGTATTTGAGTTTTTTTACCGTTACCATTTGTAATGATCCAATAACGACTTATTAGTTGTAATAATTTTTTACTCAAATTATTAACAGTTACAGTATATGCAAAAACATAACGATTAGATTTAGGAATAGATTGTGGTTCTATATAAATACTATCTATTTTTATATAAACTTGAGATAATGATTTCATCAGTTTATATCCTTTATAAAGAATGACTGTATAATTCTAAATATTTAGCTAATTGACAATATTCCGATATTGAAACATTTTCAGCACGAATTTTATAATCTATACCAAAATAGTTTAAATCATCTATTGAAAATAGATCTTTTAAACTATTACGTAATATTTTTCTTCTCATACTAAAAGCTTTTTGTACCACTATTTTTAATAAATTAATATTATTTAATTTATAAGGATTATTTTTATAAGGTTTTATATATACCATATTAGATAATACTTTAGGAACAGGATAAAAAGATACTGGTTTTATCTCTATTAAAGATTTTATCTTACAATAAAATTGTGACATAATACTTAAACATCCATAATTTTTTTCACCAGTATTTGCAATTAAAGCATTTACTACTTCTTTTTGCATTATAAAATTCATATCTTTTATATCATTTATATAATTTTTAAATAAATAAAAAATTAATGTAGTAGCAATATTATAAGGTAAACTACCAAAAATACGTATTTTTTTTTTGTATTTTTTAAATAAAATATTAAAATTAAATTTTAAAACATTAGCTAAAAAAATTATAATTTTAGATTCTATAATTTTTTTATTACATTTTAAATAATTTACAAAATTTTGATCTATTTCAATAACTGATATAAAATTATTATATTTTATCATAGGTATAGTTAATGCACCTAATCCAGGTCCTATTTCTACCATAATATTAGAAGATTTAGGATTAATAATAGAAATTATTCTATTAATAACTAATTTATCTTTTAAGATATGTTGTCCATATTTTTTTTTAAAAAATAATTTCATTTTATATTTCTTATAAAGATTAGTATATAATTAAATTATTAATAATTTAATTAATAATTATTATTTAACATATTATTTATATATACTCCACTTAAATATGTAAAAAACCAATGATTTAATTCTTGAAAAAATTTTTGACTAAAAATAATATCTTTTGCTTTTTTTTCAAAAAAAGAATCTTTTTTTGAAAGATCTTGAACATTTATCAATTTTAATAAAAAAAAACCATTATTATTCTCAATAATAGAACTAATTTCATTTATTTTTAATGTATTAATAATTTTTTGTATATCTAAAGAAAAATTTTCTAAAAGAATCCATTTATTATTTATTCTAGAATGTGATTGAATTAATTTATTTTCATCAGAAAACAAATTCATTGCTTTTTCAAAACTTACTTTATGATGAATAATCATATTACGGATATTATTTATTTTATTAATTAATAATTTTTTATTTAAATTATTTTTTTTAAAAAAAATGTATTTTATTAAAATTTTTTTATTCGTATTATTATTAATTTTTAAATTATTAATTCTTAATAAATAAAATCCTGAATCTAAATATATAGGACCTATTATGTCTTTTACATTTACTAAATCTAAATAATTAATAAATTTTTCTGGAATAAAATCTTGTGTTATCCAACCTAAATTTTTTACTTGAATATCTTCTTTTTTGTAAAAATTTATGTTTTTTTTACTAAATAAAATAAAATGATTATTTTTTAATTTATGTATTAATATTGTAGTTAAATACAATTTTTTATTGTAATCATTTTTTAATGAATTTTTATTAATTGGTATATAAAATATCGTAATGTTATATTGTATTCTTTTTTTATCTTTCATATATAAAAAATGTTTCAAAGATTGTACTTCTTCATCAAAAATAACAATAGTATTTTTTACTATTTCAAGTTTTATTAAATTAACAATTAATTCTTTTTTTATAAAATTATGATATTCATTATAGTTTATTTTATTATTTATAAGTTCTTTATTAAAAATATTAATATTAATATTAAAATTCATTAATATATTATTAATAATATTATTAATATTTATATCTGGTATATAAATATTATAATTTTTACTTATTTGTAAAGATATATTATTTAGAAATAAATTTTTAATAATTGTTTTGTTTAAAATATTTGAATTAATTAATAAGTATTGATTTTTTTGTTTATTAAATACATTAATTAAATTACAAATATCCTGTTTTGTAATCATATCATTATTAATAATAATTCCTACTTGATCAACCATTTGAAATGATGCATATAAATTATTATAATATGTTAAAAAACATAAAGTAATAATACAAATTATTTGTTTAATTTTCACTTTTTTCCTTTTTTTTAAATAAAATTTTTAATTATAAAAATTTAATTTATATTATAATTAAATAAATATTTAAAATAATA
Organism: Enterobacteriaceae endosymbiont of Plateumaris consimilis; assembly: GCF_012563145.1. Taxonomy (NCBI): domain Bacteria; kingdom Pseudomonadati; phylum Pseudomonadota; class Gammaproteobacteria; order Enterobacterales; family Enterobacteriaceae; species Enterobacteriaceae endosymbiont of Plateumaris consimilis. Next base: position 186,097 of record NZ_CP046230.1, read on the forward strand.
TTTAAAATAATATTAATTTTTATTTATAAATAATATTAAAAAATATTTATTATATAATATAATATAAAATGAATTGTAAATAGTATAGTAATATTTATATAAATATATATTGATATTAAATAAAACTATAATTTTTCATATGTTTATTGAGGAGTATATGTTGTATTGGGGTAAATTAATTGGTTTTTTAATTAGTATAATTTTTGGAAATAATTTTTCTAGTATAATATTTGGTATTTTAATTGGTTCTATAATAGATAAAATAAATGAAATTTATAACGAAAATCAATATTTTGATAATCAAGAATTAATAAAAAAATTATACATAAAAACTATTTTTGAAGTTATGGGATATATTAGTAAATCTAAAGGTTTTATTAGTAATAAAGATATTAAAATGACTACAGACTTAATGAAAAATATGAATTTTGATAAAAAAGATATTTTATTTGCACAAAATTCATTCAAAAATGGTAAAAAAGATGATTACCCTTTAATTTATAAATTAAATAACTTATATAATATATTAATTACTAGAAATGATTTAATAGATAATTTTATAGAAATTCAAATTAAAATAGCATTTATAAATGATTATTTAGATAAAAAAACAAAAAAAATATTATTTATAATATTTAATCAATTCAATATATCTGAAACACAAATAAGATATTTTATAAATAATCTAATTATAAATAATTCAGCAAAAACATTCTTTTTTAAAGATTTTTTTAAATATTATAATAATAACAATAATAGTTATTATAATGATAATTTTTATTATGATTATAATCATCAATATAATTTTTATGATGATCAATATAATTATTATGATAATCAATCTAATTATTATTATAATGATCAAAATAATAACAATAAATATTATAATAATAAAGAGGATTCTAATCAATTAAATATAGATAAAGCTTATATAATATTAGGAGTACAAAAAAATGATAGTCTATTAAAAATCAAAAGAGCTTATCGAAAATTAATGAGTAAATATCATCCTGATAAATTAGTATCAAAAGGATATTCTCCAGAAATTTTAGAAAAAGCTAAAATAAAAACACAAAATATACAAGCAGCATATAATTTAATAAAAAAACAAAAATCTCATTAAGTAAAATATTTAATCTAATTAACTTAACCTTCAATTATAACAATTGCACAAACATATTTTTTTTCATCAGAAAATGATACGTGAATTTTTTTATATTTCATTTTATTTGCAATATTTAATGCTTGATGAAAAATTTTTAATTTTGGTTTACCATTTTTATTAGAATATAATTCAAATTGATTAAAAAATATTCCGTCAGTAAATCCAGTATTTAAAGCTTTTACTGCTGATTCTTTAATAGCAAAATGTTTAGCTAAAAAATATATATTATTTTTATAATTATTATTATAATTATTCTTTTCATTTATAGTAAGAATTTTATGTATAAAACGATATTTAAATTTATCAAAAATTTTTTTAATTCGACTAACTTTTACTATGTCAATTCCTATTCCAATAATTTTCATATTAAATTTTATTTAAAATTAATAAATCTAAAAAGATATTTAAATTTATTTAAGTTTAATCCATATTTTTAATGTAACTTTTTTATTAAAAAATTTTTCTATACTATTTTGAGATCTATTTATAATAAATTTTATCATATTAGCATTTTTACCTATTAATATTTTTTTTTGACTTAATTTTTTAACATAAAATAATACATTAATATTTTTTGAGAGAGTTTTTGGATTTTCAATAAATGATTCTATTTTAATTTTTAATTTATATGGTAATTCATTATGAATATATCTTATAATATATTCTCTTATTATTTCAGAAATAATTAGTTTTTTAGATTGATTTGTAATATAATTTTTTGGAAATACATGTTTTTTGTTAGGTAAAATTTTAAATATAATATGATTAATATCATTAATATATAACTTTTTTTTTGCTGAAATCATAACTACATCAGTAAAAAAGATTTTTTTTTTAATAAAATTAATATGTGATAACAGTATTGTTTTATTATAGATTTTATCTATTTTATTAATTACAATAATGATTGGAATAAAAATAATAATATTATTAATTATTTTTATAATTTTTTCTTCTATATAATTCCATTTGTTTTGATCTAAAACTAATAAAATTGCATCAAAATTATTTTTACTAAATAAACTATTATAAATAATATTATTATTCTCTATTAGACCAGGAGTATCAATATATTCAATTTGATAATTTTTGTGATTATATATTCCAGAAATATTAAAACAAGTAGTATTTATTTTATGAGATGTAATAGAAATTTTTTTTCCTATTAATTGATTTAATAATGTAGATTTTCCTGAATTAGTTCTACCTAACATTAAAACTCTACCAAAATAAAAAGATATTATTTTATTCACTTTTTTAAAAACCTATATTATAAATTAAATTCCTAATTTAATTAATGCATGTTTTGCTGCCGATTGTTCTGCTTTACGACGACTAGAACCTATTCCTGTTATTATTTCTGACATACCGTTAATTTTACATTGAATAGTAAATTTTTGATTATGTACTTCTCCATTTATCTGTATTATAAAATAATATGGTAATGGTAAATGAGATCTTTGTAAATATTCTTGTAATTTTGTTTTAGGATCTTTTTGATTATTTCCAGGTATGATTTCTTTTAATCTAAACTTATACCATTTTAATATAATTTTTTCTACAATTCTAATATTAGAATCTATACAAATACTACCAATTAAAGCTTCCATAGTATCTGCTAAAATAGATTCTCTATTATATCCTCCATTTTTTAATTCTCCTGGACCTAATAATAAATATTCACCTAATTTAAATGATCTAGCAATACTAGCTAATGTATTACCTCTTACTAAAGTAGCTCTCATACGACTCATATTACCTTCATTTATGTTAGGAAATTTATTGTATAATTCTTTAGCAATAATATAACTAAGTATAGAATCTCCTAAAAATTCTAATCTTTCGTTATGTTTACAGCTTGCACTTCGATGAGTTAAAGCTTGATACAATAAATTTTGATGTTTAAAAATGTAACCTAACTTTTGTTGTAATCGATTCATCATAATAAAATTCACAGAATTATATTCTTATATTTTTATATTTTATATAATAATTAATATTATTTAATTTTTTTTATTCTATAAAAACGTATTTTAGATGGCCATTTATTTTCTTGTTTTTCTAAACTCATCCAAATATAAGTAGCTTTACCTAATAAATATTTTCTATCTACAAAACCCCAATAACGACTGTCATAACTATCATCACGATTATCCCCCATAACAAAATAATGATTATAAGGTACTATCCATGTATAATCTGATTGATTCTTTTGACGATATATTTTTAATGTTTGCATTATTTCAGGTGAAAATAAAATTTTATGAGATAAATTATGTATTTTTTCTGTATATTCAAATAATTTTAAACCACCAAATATATATTTTTTATGAATATTATAAATAATAATATTCTTATTTAAATGTTTATTAAAACATTTAAACATTTGAACATAATCACTGATTTTAAAATTTTTATATTGAATAATTTTTTTATTTTTATTAATAGGATATATAAAAATTTGCTTATTTTTAGCATTATATATAATTTTATCTCCTGGTAAACCTATTACTCTTTTAATATAATTTTCTTTAGGATTTTGAGGGAATTGAAAAACAACAACATCTCCTCTTTTAGGATTTTTATTATTTATAATATAATTATTATTTAATGGATTTTTTATACCATAAATAAATTTATTAACTAAAATAAAATCTCCTATAAATAACGTTGGCATCATAGATTCTGATGGAATATAAAATGGTTCATATACAAAAGAACGAATTAAAAATACTATTAATATAATAGGGAATAAAGATCCAATTTCTCTTTTCCAAGATTCTCTATACTTACTAATATTATAATAATATATATTTTGATTATGTCTTTTTTTATAAAAAATATATAATATTATGATTTTATAATAAATCCATATACATCCTGTTATTAATAAACTAAAAATTAATATTAATTGAAATATATTATTATTCATATTTTTTATACTTACAGCAAATAAATTATTCATTTTGTTATCTTTAATATAGATAAAAATATAGAAGTAGGTAATAAAACATTACCAATAACTTTCATTTTTTTTTTTCCTTCTTTTTGTTTTTGAATTAATTTTTTTTTACGGCTTATATCTCCTCCATAACATTTTGCTATAACATTTTTTCTAAGTTGTTTAATAGTAGAACTAGAAATAATATTTCTTCCTATAGCAGCTTGTATTTTTATATCAAATTGTTGTCTCGGAATTAATTTTTTTATTTTTTCTACTAATAAATTACAATAATAATAAATTTTATTTTTATAAGTAATAGTAGTTAATGCATCAACACGTTTTTGATTAATTAATATATTAACACACACTAAATCAGATTTTTTAAATTTAATAAAATGATAATTAAGTGATGCATAACCACTAGATATTGATTTCAAATTATCAAAAAAACTAATAATAACTTCCAACATAGGTATTTCATATATTAATAATACTTGATTAGTATGATAAATCATATTAATATGTACTCCGTTTTTTTCTGCACATAACTTCATTATATTACCTATATATTTTATAGGAGATAAAATATTACATTTAGCAATTGGTTCCCTTAATTCTTTAATTTTATTAATTTCTGGAAATTTAGATGGATTATCTGCATAAATAATTTTTTTATCTATTGTTTCTATTTGGTATTTTACTGTAGGCATAGTAGTAATAATATGAATATTATATTCACGTTCTAATCTTTGTTGTATAATTTCCATATGTAGTAAACCTAAAAAACCACATCTATAACCATAACCTAATATACTAGAATTTTCTGGTTCAAAAAATAATGATGCATCATTTAAACTCAATTTTTTTAATGCATTATTAAATATATTATAATCACTAGAAGAAATCGGAAATAAACTTGCATATACTTGAGGTTTTATTTTTTGAAATCCAGATAATATAACATGAGATGGATTAGAATATAATGTTATAGTACTTCCTACTGGAAGTTCACTAATATTTTTTACACCAAAAATTATCCAACCAACTTCTCCACAATTTAATTTTTTTAATTCTATTTGTTTAGGAGTAAAAATACCTAATCGTTCTACAAAATATTTTTTTTGTGTATTCAAAATTATAATTTTATCTCCTTTACTAACACTACCATTTTTAATTCTAATTAATGATACTACTCCTAAATAATTATTAAACCAAGAATCTATAATTAATGCTTGTAAAGGAAAAGAAGATTTTCCAGAAGGAAATGGAATTTGATTTACTATTTCTTCTATTATTTCTAAAACACCAAATCCTGTTTTTGCAGAACATTTCAAATTAAGTTTCGATTTAATTCCTATAATTTCTTCTATTTCTTTTTGAACTTTATCAATATTAGCGTTTAACAAATCAATTTTATTAATAACAGGCAAAACTTTTAATCCCATTTTTATAGCAATATGACAATTAGATAATGTTTGTGCTTCAATACCTTGAACAGCATCTATTAATAATAGAGCACCTTCGCATGCAGATAAAGATCTAGATACTTCATAAGAAAAATCAACATGTCCTGGAGTATCAATAAAATTTAATTTATATATATTTTTATTTTTTGACTGATAATTTAGAGTTACACTCTGTGCTTTTATTGTAATTCCTCTTTCTTTTTCTAACTCCATAGTATCTAATACTTGTGATTTCATTTCTCTATTAGATAAACCACCACATAATTCTATTAAACGATCTGCAAATGTAGATTTTCCATGATCAATATGAGCAATAATGGAAAAATTTCTTATATTTTTCATAAAATATTTTATATGTATATTATTAATAATTATTTTTTTGAAATTTTAATTCCTTTATGTATAAGCAAAATATTACTATCTAATTTTCTATTTCTGAATTTTTCAAATAAAACAAAAGGATCTTTAATATTTATTTGAGATAAAAAGTTATCTAAAAATTTTTTTCCTATTTTTTTATTAAATAAATTATTTTCTTTAAAATATAAAAAAGAATCCGCAGCTAATTGTTCTGACCATAAATAACTATAATAACCAGCTGCATACTCTCCTGCGAATATATGATTAAAAATATTTATATATTTATTCCAAGATGGAGTTTGTACAATAGAAACTAGATTAGATCTAATTTCATACATTAATTGTAATATTTGATTATTATCTTTTATAGGATTAAATTCATTATGAATTTTTATATCAAATAAACTTAATTCAATTTGACGCATCATAGATAATGCAGAATTATATTGTTTAGATTTAACTAAATTATCCACCATTTTTTGTGGCATAATTTGATTAGTTTGATAATGTTTAGAAATTAAAGAAATAACTTTTGGTTCCCAACATAAAGACTCTATAAATTGACTAGGAAACTCTACTATATCAAAATAAATTCCATTTATTCCTGAAATGTTAGGTATATTAATTTTTGTTATTATATGATGTAGTGCATGTCCAAATTCGTGAAATAATGTTATAACATCATTATGAGTTAATAAAGTAATATCATCAACAATAGGAATAGTAAAATTACAGTTAACATAAGCTACTGGATATTGTAATATATTATCAGATTTCATTAATCTAGACTGACAAATATCCATCCAAGCTCCATTTCTTTTATTTTGACGAATATATAAATCAAAATATATACTTCCATATAACTCATTATTTTCATTAAAAACATCAAAAAATAATATATTTTTGTCCCACACATTTACTTTTCTTTTTTTAAAAATTAAACCAAAAATTTTATTTACAACTTTAAACAATCCGTATATAACATGAGATAATGGAAAGTAAGAACATATAATATCATCATTTATACCATAAAGATGGTATTTATATTTTTCTATATAAAATAAAGTATCCCATGGTTTAATTTCTATTAAATTATATTTTTTTTTAACAAAAATTTTTAAGTCAGAAACTTCTTTTTGAGCTTGATTGTAAGAATGTTTAATTAAATTTTTAAGAAAGAATATGATTTTGTTGTAATTTTTAACTGATTTGTCTATAAGAGATTTTTCTGTATAAGAATTATATCCTAATAAATTTGCTAATTCATAACGTGATTTTAATAATTTAATTATAATAGGAAAATTATCCCAACAATTTTTTTTATCTTTATTTGAAGCTCTAGTATTATAAGCATAATATAATGTTTTACGAAGTGTTTTATTTTCACAAAATTGCATTATTCCCAAATAGATTGGTATATCTAAAGATAATAAATATCCTTTTTGATTTTTTTTTTTAGCATTATCTTTAATTAAATTAAGAATATTATTAGGTATACCTTTTAATTCTATTTTGTTTAAAATATTTAATTTCCAAGATGTTATACTATCAAACATATTATTATTAAAAATAATACTTAAATGAGATAGATTTTTCATAATTTTCATATATTTTTTTTTATTTTTATCAGTTAACTTAATTCCTGATAATTCATAATAATGTAATATATTATTAATAGATTTTTTTTTCGTATGATCAAGTAAATAAAACTTATTTTTTTTTATAAAGATATAAGCATTATATAATGTTCTATTTTGTTTAATCCATAAATTATATTCATTAATTATTTCAATAAAAATATTATATATTTTACGTAATTCATCAGTATGTTTTACATAGTTTAAATGATTTATTATAGAACAAATACGATTAAAATTTTCATCTAATTCCAAAATTGGTTGACAAAAATTTTCCCAATTATAAATATTTTCATATTTTTTTAATAATTTATTTATTAATAATTTATTATTATTAATAGTTATTTGAATAGCAGGTATTATGAATTTATATTCAATTTTATTGAATGGAGGTAAAATAAAATTTTTAAGAAAAGGATTATTATTCATAATAAAATCTCAATTTTATATTAAATAGTAAAATTATTTTTTAAATAATACATTATATCATTTTTACTATTTTAAAAATAAATTTTGTCTTATTATTTCAAATAGAAAAATACCAGTAGATACAGAAACATTTAAAGAATTAACATTATTAAATAATGGTATGTTTAATAACATATCACAATTATTTTTTATAATAGGGCGTATTCCTTTATGTTCTGATCCCATAATTACACATATTGGTAGATATATTTTTTTATCAAAAAGAATATTTTTACTTTTAGTATCAGTTCCTATAATAGTTATATTATTATTTTTTAATAAATTAATAATTTGAACTAAATTATTTACAAATATAATCGGTAATTGTTCTGAAGTTCCACAAGATACCTTTTTAACTGTTGAATTTAATTTTGAAGAATGATGTTTAGATAATATAATAATATTTACTTTAGCTGCTACAGCAGTTCTTATACATGCTCCTAAATTATGTGGATCTGTTATCCTATCTAACATTAAAATAAATGGTTTTTTAAATTTTTTAATAATTTTTATTATATCATTTTTATGATATTTAGGTTGTTTAAAATATATTAAACCCAATATTCCTTGATGTACATGATTATTAGTTTTTTTATCTAACCATTGTTTTTTTACTTTATAACATGGAATATTATATTTTTTTATATTAATAAATATTTCTTTAATTTTATTTGTAATTTTTTTATTATTTAAAATACAAATTTTTTTAAATAATTTTGGATCTTTTTTTAAAAGATTTATTACAGGATAAATTCCAAAAATAACATCTTCCATAAATATAATTTATTTTAAAATAAAGAATTAATTATATCATTTAAAAAATTAAAAAAAAAGAGTTTAATTTATTTAAATAAAAATGTTTTTTTATATAAATAAATATAATTATAAAAAATTATCTAACATAATAACATGATTAAGATCGTAACCAGTAGAAATTATACTAATATTAATATTAGTTAACTCTTCTATTCTTTTAATATAATTAAAAGCTGCTTGAGGTAATTTTAATATATTTGTAATACCATGTGTATTTTCTTTCCATCCAGGATGAATTTCATATACTGGTTTTATACAATTCCAATCTTCTTTTTTTTTAGGTAAATTAAATATTTTTTTACCCGAAGTTGTTATATAAGCAATACATAATTTAATAAAATCTAAACCATCCAAAACATCTAATTTAGTTAAACAAAGACTGCTTAAAGAATTAATTACTATAGCTTTTTTTAAAAAATTAATATCTAACCAACCAATACGACGTTTTTTACCAGTTATTAAACTAAATTCTTTTCCTTTATTACTAATATATATATTATATTTGCCAAATATCTCTGTAGGAAGAGGTCCAGAATCTACTCTAGTAGTATAAGCTTTAACTATTCCTAAAATATAATTTATATATAAAGGACCTATTCCAGTACCAGTAATTGCACTTCCAACTGTATTATTAGAATAAGTAACATAAGGATATCCATGATCAATATCTAAAAATGAACTTTGGATACCTTCAAAAATAATTTTTTTATTTTTTTGTTTTGCTTTATATAAAAATTCACTTACATCTATAGACATTTTAGTAATATTTTCTGATATATCTAATGTATCTTCTAATACTTTTTTATAATTTACAGAATTACTTTTGTAAAAATTAACTAACTGAAAATTATAGTAATCAATAACTTTTTTCAATTTTTTAGCAAAAATATCTTTATTAAATAAATCATCTATACGTAATGTGTATTCAGATATTTTATCTATGCATGATGGTTTCATATTTTTATTCATAGTACCTATTAATTTTTTTTTAAAAAAATTTGCTTGAGCTAATTCCATAGCAATATGATTTTCTAAAATTAATGGACACATAGTAGATAAAAAAAGTTTATTTTTAACTATAATATTTAAATTTTCTAATTTTTTTATTTCTTTTAAAAGATTTTTAGGAGATATAACTACTCCATTACCTATAATGGTTTTAATATTATTATATATAGTTCCTGAAGAGATTAAATGTAAAATAATTTTTTTATTATTAATTGAGATTGTATGTCCTGTATTATTTCCTCCTTGATAACGTACAATATAATTTACTTTTTTACTAAGTAAATCTATAATTTTACTTTTCCCTTCATCTCCCCATTGTATACCTAATATGATTATATTTTTATTCATAATAATTATTATTAATCAATGAATTATATTTTCACCCTTTAAATTTAAAGTAAATAATTATATTTAAAAATGTTTTATTAAAAACAAATTATAAAATAATATAAACTATATGAATTATAATATTTTTTATATTTTAAAAATATATTAAATATTATTTATTAAAATAATGTTTTTATGTTTAATTTTACATTTAATTTTTTCTGCAATTTCTTTTGCTTGATTTTCTTGATTATAAATAATATATTTTTTTTCATAATTTATACGATCAAATATACTTTTTAATATTTCTTTAGATAAAAGAACATTTTTTATTCTAACATCAATAATACTAATTCCAATATCAGCTAAATTATTAATAATAATTTTGTTATTATTTTGAAAAATTAATTGAGATATAAAGTTTTTTTTCAAATTTTTAATTGTATTATAATTACAATTTAATAAATTTTTTATTGAAAATTCATCATCATTATTAAAAATATTTTCAATATTTAATTTATCAAGTTCAAATTGTAATTTCTCACTAAATTTTTTTTTAAGTATAATTTCAGTTTGAATCAAATTACCATTAGTTGCTGAAATATATTTCTTAAAATCAATAATTTTCCATATTATATATCCTTTAATTATTAAATCTTTTTTAGAATTTAAAACAAATTTTCCAATTTCAAAATTAGTATTTAATAATCCAGTATGTAAAATTTTAATTGTATTTAAAAATGGAATTTTAAAATATAATCCTGGTTTATATATAGTAATAATATCTTTTGTTTTATAGTTATTATTACATATGTGAATACCAACATATCCTTCATTAATAATAAATACAGATAAATAAAAAAAATTTAATAGAATTATTAATAAATAAATTAAACATTTATACATTTTTTTAAATTCTTTTAATTAAATTAGATTTATAAAAAATATTTTAAATATATTATTTTTATAATTTTTATCTATTATTAATAATATATTATTATTTTTAATAATAAATTGTTTACAATTACTAAATATATTTTCTATTATTCTTAAATTTGTACTTTGTATTTGAATTTTTTTGAATAAATTATATAAACATAAAAAATTATTACATTGTTTTACTTTAGACAATTTTTTAATAATTATTTCTAATATATATGATTTATCTTGTTTTTTTATACAAAAAATTATTTTTTTTCTTTGAAAACATTTTTTTTCACAATATAACATTGCATTTCTTATATAATGTTTTCTATTTTCTTGAATAAGAAAAAAATCATGAAATGATTTTTCTACTTCCTGAGGAAGTTTAAAATATTCAAGATTAATATCTAAAATATTAATACCAAAATTATATTTTCGTACTATTAATTGTAATTTTTGTTTAATTTCATTACTTATTATATTATCGTTTTTAGTTAAAATATAATTTATTGAGAATTTTCCTATTACTTCATTTAAAACACTATCAATAGATTGTTGAAAATTCTTCATTAAATATTGATTTGACATTGTATAAGCTAATGGATCAAATATTTTATATTGTACAGTTACTTTAGTATTAACTAAATTTAAATCTGAAGTTAATATCATCCCATCTGTAATTAATTGTTTTACAGAAATAATATTTACAATATTAATTTTATCTAAAAAAATAATTCTCCAATGTAATCCTGGAGAAACTAAATTATATAACTTACCTAATCTAATAATAATACCTTTATCTGTATTTTTTATAATATAAAATCCATTAACAAAGAAAAATAAAAAAATTAATAAAAAAAATATAGAAAAATATTTTATTGGTTTGTTTTTATTGAAATTATTTTGACCCATACTTTTTTAATTTTTGTTAAAATAAAAATTTTAATTTTATTATATAATTTTAGTTATTTATATATATCATATTTTTATATTAATCATAAAATTATTTTTATAAAAATATTTTATTTATGACTTTTATCATAGAATTATATGCAGAATCTAAATTTTCACTATTTAACCAATATATATTATTCCAATTTTTAAGCCATGTTAATTGCTTTTTAGCTAAATGACGTGTAGATAAAATTATTTGATTAAACATATCTGTATAATTTATTTCATTTTTAATATAAAAATACATGGGTTTATAACCAATGCAACGCATTGAAGGAAAATTTATTTGTAATTTTTTGTTATGTAAAAGATGTCTTACTTCTGTTTCAAATCCTAATTGAAACATTTTAATTAATCTTTCATTTATAGCATCATGTAATTTATTACGATTATAATAAGTAAGAGCAAATTGATATATTTTGTAAGGAATTTTATTTTTTTTAATTTTTATTAGTTGACTTAACGGTTTACCTGTTAGAAAAAATACTTCTAATGCTCTTAAATTTCTTTGTAAATCAGAAGGATGAATTTTATTTGCGGAACATGAATCCACTTTATTTAATAAATCATGTAAAGTTTTATATTTACTATGATTATTAATTTTCTTAATAATAAAATTACGAATGTGAACATTAGTCGATGGTAAAGAAGAAATTGGTTCAATTAATTTTTTATAGTAAAACATACTACCACCAACTAATAATGGTATTTTGCCTTTTTTAATTATTAGTTTAATAATTTTTAAAACATCATAATAAAATTCAAATACAGAATAATATTCATAAGGCTCTTTAATATCAATTAACCAATGTTTGGTATAATAAAGATCTTTTTTATTTGGTTTAGCTGTACCTATATTCATCCATTTATATATTAAAGAAGAATCTACACTTATTAATTCAATAGGAAAAATTTTCGATAATTTCATTGCTAAATAAGTTTTTCTTGAAGCTGTAGTACCCATTAAAAATATTATTGGTGGTAATTTATTATTCATATAATATATTATTAAAATTTATTGGATAAAATAACTTTTTAATTATAATAGTATTATTATTCAAAATAAATAATTCTAACTCCATTAATAAATCAATTGTTTTAAAATAATCCCATAATTTTGTTATATTAATAATATATGTAAATATCCATTTTAATATTTTTTTAAAAGTAATGTTATTTTTAATTAGACAATATTTGAATAAATTTATAAAAAATGATTGTATATCAAAATTTTCTAATAAAGAAGGTATTGATATTAATCTTAATTGATATTTATTAAATTTATTTATAACAAAATTAAATCCTAAAATTTTTAAAATTTTTTTTAATCTATTAAAAATATCTAATTCTTTTTGGATTAATTTTATTTGTAAATTTAAAAAAATAATTTCAATATTATTTTGATTTTCTAAATAAAATTTATATTTAATTTTAAGTAATAAAAATTCTATTTCTTTTACAGAAAGATAAAACAAAATATCATTTTTTTCAACTATAATCCAAGTATTTTTGATTATTGTTCTTAATATACCAAAATTTTTAAAATGAAAAAGAGGAATATTTTTTAATATAACTAGTTTTTTTTTATTAATTTTATTAAAAAAATTATTATTATAATAATTATCTATATTTTTTTTATTTTTTTTTATAACAACATCAGTATTTTTTTTATTTTGATTAAAAAAAATTTTTTTATTTGTAAAATAAAGTGAAGAATTTAATATACTTTTATAAAAAAAATTATAAATCAATTCTAATTGAAAAAAATTTACATCTTTTTTTTGTGGATGTACATTAATATCAATTTTATTTGGTTCAATTTCTAAATAGATTAAAAATGATTGATGATAGTAACAACCAAATTTAATTTTACATATTTCTTTAATAATATGATTAATAAATTTATTATTGATAAGACGATTATTAATATAAAAATATTTCTTTATATTATTCGAATAATATTTACTTTCAGGGATTGTAATCCAACCAAATAAACTCATTTTATAATCATTTGAGTTTATTTTTAATGATTGATTAATAAAATCTTTACCACATATTTTATTAATTCTATTAATATAGGAAATATTATTTTCTACTTTTGGAAAATTATAAATAACTTTATTATTATAAATAAATTTAATACCTATATTTAATTTCATTAAAATAAAAGATTTAATTATATTTTTAATATATATAAATTCTATTTTATTATTAGGTATAAATTTTCTCCTAACTGGCATATTATAAAAAAGATCTAATACTTCTATTGTTGTTCCTACAGAATTTGGTGATGGTTTTATATAAGTTATATTACTATCCATACCTTCTGTATATATTTCCCAAGCTGTCTTTTGGCATACTGTTTTTGAAATAATTTTTATTCTAGATATATTTTTAATACTAGTTAATGCTTCACCTCTAAAACCAAAACTTTTAAAAGACTCTAGATCATCTAAATTTTTTATTTTACTTGTTGCATATTTTTTTAAACATAATAATAAATCATCTTTAGACATACCAATTCCATTGTCATTAATTTTAATTAATTTAACTCCTCCTTTTTCAATAAAAATATTTATTTGAGATGATAAAGCATCAATACTATTTTCAATAAGTTCTTTAATAACTGCTGACGGTCTATCAATAACTTCACCAGCTGCTATTTGTTTTATAATTTCTTTAGGTAATATTTTTATAGACATTTATTTTAAATAATCAATTATTTTTAGCGGGAAACGAGATTCGAACTCGCGACCCCAACCATGGCAAGGTTGTACTCTACCAATCTGAGCTATTCCCGCATAATTGAACAAATTTTAAAAAATTATTTTATAATAATAAAAATATTATTTTATTGTCAATATTTATTATATAAATATATAATTAGACTTTAAAAAAATTTTTTCTATAAAATTTTAATTCTTCTAATGATTGATATATATCTTGTATAGCACTATGTGTGTTTTTTTTATTAAATTTAATAATAGTGTTTTTTTTCCATATTTTTATTAGTTCTTTTATAGTGCTTACATCAATATTACGATAATGAAAATATTTTTCTAAATTAGGCATATAATTATATATAAATCTTCTATCTTGACAAATACTATTTCCACACATAGGAGATTTTTGAGGATAAACCCATAATTTTAAAAAATTTAAAATATGTTTTTCAGCTTTTTTTTCATTAAATATACTTTTATTAACTTTATTAATTAATCCAGTTTTTGTATGTGTATTCATATTCCATGAATCCATTTTATCTAATTCTTGTTTTAATTGATGAATTGCTATAATAGGTCCTTCTATTAATATATTTAAATTATTATCTGTAATTATAATAGCTATTTCAATAATTCGATTTAAATTAGGATTTAATCCTGTCATTTCTAGATCTATCCATATTAAATTATTGTTTTTTATCATATTTTAAATATACTAGATTTAATTTTAATTAATAAATTTACAAAAATTTATTTAAATATAAAAGAGTTTAAATTTTTAATTATATTAAAATTTATTAACAAAGATTTTAATTATATCATTAATTAAATTTTAATTCTATATAATAATGAATTATTTTATTTTATAATTTTTATAATTAAGAAATTAATTATTTTTGTTTTATAAAATTGGATTTAATAGTAAATATTTTATAAAAATATTATATTTTAAATCATTAATTATTATGTTTATAATTAATCATTTATTTTTAATGCGAGAAATATAAGATTTATATCTAATATCTATTTTAATTTTATCACCTACTTTAATAAATGATGGAACTTTAATTATTTCTCCATTACTAAGAATCGCTTGTTTATTAACACTATTTATTGTTTCACTTTTTACATTCATATTTGTATTAATAACTGTTAACTTAATAAAATTCGGTAAATTTATAAATATAGGAGACTCATTCCAAAACACTATATTATACGTTTGATTAGGTACTAACCATTTATATTTATCTTTTATAATGAACTTACTAATCATGATTTGTTCAAAACTTTTTTTATACATAAAATAATAAAAATTATCTTTTTCAGTATACAGATACAATAAATCATTTTCTACTATATCTGCAGTATTTAGAGAATCAGTTGATTTAAAAGTTTTATCAATTAATTTTTCATTGATTAAATTACGCATTTTAATTCTAACAAATGCTTGGCCTTTACCTGGTTTTACAAAATCACTAGATTCTATAAAATATGGTTCATTCAAAAATATAAATTTCATACCAATTTTAAAATTATTACTAGAATAATTAATCATTATTTTATAACCTATACAATACATATTATTATAAATATTAATATATTTTAAAATAATAAATAAATGCTGTGCTTTTGATAAAGCACAGCAAAACAACTAAATAATTTATACTATTAATTTTAAAATATAATATAAAAATATGTTTTTTTATATTATTACATCATACCACCCATACCACCACCCATACCACCACCCATACCAGATGAAGGTGTGTTCATTTCAGATTTTTCATTCTTTGGTGAATCTGTTACCATACATTCTGTAGTAATCATAAGACCTGCAACAGAAGCTGAATATTGTAAAGCAGAACGTGTTACTTTAGTTGGATCTAAAATACCAAACTTGATCATATCACCATATTCTTCACTAGCTGCATTATAACCATAATTACCATGACCATCTTTAACATTATTTGCTACAACAGATGGTTCTTCTCCAGAATTAGATACTATTTGACGCAATGGAGCTTCCATAGCTCTTAACGCAACTTTAATACCCATATTTTGATCTTCATTTTGACCAGTTAAATTTTTTAATTTTTCTGCAACACGAACTAATGCAACACCACCACCTGCAACAACTCCTTCTTCTACAGCTGCTCTAGTAGCATGTAATGCATCTTCTACTCTTGCTTTTTTCTCTTTCATTTCTACTTCAGTAGCAGCACCTACTTTTAATACAGCAACTCCTCCAGCTAATTTTGCCACACGTTCTTGTAATTTTTCACGATCATAATCTGAAGTAGCCTCATCTATTTGTTGTCTGATTTGTACTACACGACCAGAAATATCATTTTGTTTACCCATACCATCTATTATGGTAGTTGTATCTTTATTTATTACAATACGTTTTGCTTGTCCTAAATCATTTAATTTAGTTTTTTCTAATTCTAAACCAATTTCTTCAGAAATAACATTACCACCTGTTAAAATTGCTATATCTTGTAACATTGCTTTACGACGATCTCCAAAACCTGGAGCTTTAACTGCAGCTACTTTTACTACTCCACGCATAGTATTTACTACTAATGTAGCCAATGCTTCTCCATCAACATCTTCAGCAATTATTAATAATGATTTATTTGCTTTAGCTACCATTTCTAAAATAGGTAACATTTCACGTATATTAGATAATTTTTTATCAACTAACAATATAAATGGATTTTCAAGTTCAACTGTTCCAGATTCTGATTTATTAATAAAATAAGGAGATAAATATCCTCTATCAAATTGCATTCCTTCAACAACATCTAATTCATCTTGTAATCCACTTCCTTCTTCAACTGTAATAACTCCTTCTTTACCTACTTTTTCCATAGCTTGTGCAATTAAATCACCAACAGCTTCATCTGCATTAGCAGAAATAGTTCCTACTTGAGCTATAGCTTTAGCATTAGAACACGGAACAGAAAGAATTTTTAACTCTTCTACTGCTGCTATTACTGCTTTATCTATTCCTCTTTTTAAATCCATAGGATTCATTCCAGCAGCAACAGCTTTTAATCCTTCACTAACAATAGCTTGTGCTAAAACACTAGCCGTTGTTGTTCCATCACCAGCTACATCATTAGCTTTGGAAGCAACTTCTTTGACCATTTGTGCTCCCATATTTTCAAACTTATCTTCCAATTCAATTTCTCTAGCTACTGTTACTCCATCTTTAGTAATAGCTGGTGCTCCAAATGATTTATCTAAAACTACATTTCTTCCTTTTGGACCAAGAGTAATTTTTACAGCATCTGCTAATAAATTTACACCACGTAACATTTTTACACGTGCATCATTACCAAATTTCACATCTTTAGCTGCCATTTTAAATGTTCCTTAAATTCATTTAAATTAAACTAAAATTATTAATAACATTTTTTATATAAAAATGTTTTATTCTTTAACAATAGCTAAAATATCACTTTCTGACATTATTAGTATTTCTTTATCGTCAATTTTTTCTGTTTTAACATTATAACCGTCATTAAATATTACTATATCTCCTTTTTTTACATCTAATGGTTTTACTTGACCATTATCTAAAATGCGTCCTTTACCTACAGCTAAAACTTCACCACGTGTAGATTTACCAACAGCAGAACCTGTTAATACAATACCACCTGAAGATTTAGTTTCAATTTTTTTTCGTTTAACTATAACACGATCATGTAATGGACGAATATTCATTAAATTCTCCTTTAGATAGATATATTCAAAAACTATTAATCACTATTATTTTATTTTATTAAGTAAGGTGACCTGAAAGATAAGG
Organism: Enterobacteriaceae endosymbiont of Plateumaris consimilis; assembly: GCF_012563145.1. Lineage (NCBI taxonomy): Bacteria > Pseudomonadati > Pseudomonadota > Gammaproteobacteria > Enterobacterales > Enterobacteriaceae > Enterobacteriaceae endosymbiont of Plateumaris consimilis. The sequence goes on from NZ_CP046230.1 coordinate 204,703, forward strand.
ACATATTTTATCTGTTTCAAGGCCTATGTTTTAAAAAATTTTAAATATAATTCATTATATGATAATTTTATCAAAAAAAAATGAGAAATAGAATTTTTTTTATAAAAAGTGTAGTTTATAACTATATTGTTTTATTTTTAAATAATATAAATAAAACTAAAATAAAAGGTATATCATGATTTTTGTTGAATTAATTATTATTTTACTACTCATATATTTAGGATGTAAATTAGGTGGTATGGCATTAGGTTTGTTTGGAACTTTTGGAGTGTTAATATTAACAATATTTTTTCATAACAAAATTGGTAATATTCCATTTGATGTAATAGAAATTATTTTATCTGTAATAATTGCAATTTCTACTGTAAAATTGTCTGGAGGTATAGAATATTTAGTATTCTACATGAATAGAATTTTATCTAGAAAAAAAAAATATATTATTATTCTTTCTCCTTTAATGACTTATTTTATTACTTTATTTTCAGGAACTGGACATACTGCACTTTCAATATTTCCTGTGATTATTAAAATATCTAAAAAAAATGGTATAAAACCAGTATATCCACTATCAATATCTGTAGTATCATCTCAAATAGCAGTTACAGCATCACCAATATCTGCATCATTAATATATTTATCAAAAATATTAGATCCATTAGGAATTAGCTATAATCAATTATTAATAATTTTAATCCCATCAACATTTATATCAATTTTAATTACTTCAATAATAATTAATTTATTTAATAATCAAAATAAAAATTTATTACATACCAATAATGTTTCTTTTAATAAAAAATTAAAAAATAAAAAAAATGGTAAAAATTCAATTTTGTTATTCTTAATAGGAATTGTAGTAATACTTACATATAATGTTTTATGTGATTATGTATTTTTTAAAGAAACAAAAATTTTATCAAGAACAGAATCAACAGTAATATTTATGTTAACAACTGCTTTAATAATATCGATTATATGTAAAATTAAAATAAAACAAATTAATGATACAAAAATTTTTAAATCAGGAATTAATGCTTGTATTTGTGTAATGGGTGTATCTTGGTTAGGTGATACTTTTATTAGATCTCATTTTCATGAAATGAAATTTATTATTTTAAATATAGTAGAACAATACCCTTGGATGTTATCTATCATTTTATTTTTTATAACATCTTTGTTTTATTCTCAAGCTGCGACAACTAAAGCAATTATTCCAAGTTTAATTACTTTAGGTATTTCTCCTAAAATTATAATAGGATCATTTACTGCTGTTTCAGCTCTTTTTTTATTTCCAATATATCCAACTTTATTATCAGCAGTAGAAATGGATGACACTGGATCAACTAAAATAGGAAATTATATTTTTAATCATTCTTTTTTAATTCCTGGAATTATGATTACCGGTTTATCAATTATATTAAGTTTTTTTATAGTAACATTAATTTTATAAAATTTGATTATTAAAAAAATAATTTTTATTATTAATAATAAACTATTGACGTTAGATAGTAATTATTGTCATAATAAACCTTATTCTATATGCCCGGATAGCTCAGTTGGTAGAGCAGTGGACTGAAAATCCCCGTGTCGGTGGTTCAATTCCACCTTCGGGCATTTATTTTTATAGAATATTTATATTACAATAAACCAACTTTTAAATTATTAGCTTTATATACTAATTTATTGTCAACTGAAACTACTCCATTTGCTATACCAATTAAATAATTTATATTAATTACACGTTTTAAATGAATAAAGTAAGTAACTTTTCTAGATGTTGGTAAAATTTCTCCAATAAATGTTACATTTTTTACTCCTAAAGCTCTACCTTTACCGTTACCACCTATCCATCCTAAATAAAATCCAATTAATTGAAACATTGTATCTAATCCTAAACATCCTGGCATTATGGGATCACCAATAAAATGATAAGAAAAAAACCATATTTTAGGATTAATATATAAATTTGCTTCTATGTATCCTTTGTTATATTTTCCTCCATATTTTGTAATTTTAACAATTTTATCTATTAACAACATTTTATTTGAGGATAATTTAGGATTTGTATATTTAAATAGTTTTCCATAACTAGCAATTATTAATTCTTTTTTAGAAAAAAAATTTTTTTTACACATTATTAAATGATCTTGTATTAATATTACTTATAAAAATTAATATTAACTGATTTTAAAATTAATATTTAATATATTAAATATTAATAATTTATTAAATTTTTTCTTATACTTAAATAAGTAATACAGAAATATATATTTCTGTATTACTTATTTATTCATTTTAAAATTTAAAGAATTATTTTTTTGTAAAAAAAGGTTTTAATAAATGAGCATAATAACCTGTAATATCTATTTCTACAACACGATCTGATGCTAAACATTTTTTTAATAATTTATAATTTTTAATTTTTTTACAATTTGTATGATTTTCTGATTTAGTACTTCCTAATCCTTGGATATATAAATGTTTTTCTGGTATTCCTTGTAAAATTAAATATTTTGATACTATATCAGATCTTTTTTTAGAAAGAGATAAATTATATTGTTTTTTACCAATAAAATCAGCATATCCTATTATATAAGCATAATGATTTTGATATTGAATAAATTTTAATTTATGAACAACCTGATTTAACATCATTTTAGATCTATTTTGTAAAGTAAAATCATCATATTTAAAAAATATTTTGGATTTTAAATGAAAACGTTGATTATTTAATCTTTTAACAAAAATTTTATCAATTATTTCAGTAGATTTGTGTTTATTAAACAAATATGATAAACCAAATACTAACATTGAATTATTAGTTTCTTGACCAATAATATCATTATTACCAATTTCTTTTGTAAATTGATATTCTAATCTAGAAGACCAACTATTATTTAGTTTATATTCACCTCCTAAAGACAATAATGGAGTAGCATTATAAAAATATTCTGTATGATTATTTTTTTTAACATCTATACGTGTAACAATAGCTCCTAAACGACTATAAAAATCTAAACTTCCATAAATCGGACAAATAATTTTAGCAGATAATTGTATACCTTGTGCTTGAAATAAATTAATCAAATTTTTTTGTTTATGAGAAACTAATCCTAACCAATCATAACCTAGTTCAAAATTTAGAATATTATTTTCTTTGTATCCTATAAATAATCCACTACCTAATTTATTGACTTTTGAATCATTTTTTTCTGTATTGGAAAATCCTAAAAGATTGTCATATTGAGACCATCCAATCTTTGATCCTAAATACCAATTATTCTTAACAGTATTAGCTATGACATTATTTATGTTATAACAAAAACTAATAAATACTGTAAAAACTATAATAACTATTTTTTTCATTTTTCAATCCCTATTATTATACTAAACAACCATATAATAAAAATTAATAACACATAAATATTTAATTTTTAAATGATCAATTTAATTATAATATAAATATTGATTTAATAATTTATTGTTTGTAAATAAAATTTATTTAACTAATTAAATTTTTTAATACAAAAATTACTATGTTTATCTTTTATTAATTTTATTGAAGAAGAGAATTGGAATTCTTTCTTTAATATTGCTTGTATCCAAATAATATTATTATTAAATTTTATTGCAGATAATATACCTCCTCTTGAATATATTTTATAAATATCATTTTTTTGATTATTATAAAATTCTAATTCATCATAAAATGATGGCATAAAATTAGCGGACCCTTCTAATAAAAATAGTGATTTATTTTTTTTTTTTCTAATTTTTGAAATACTAATTATCTCTTGTCCTAAATAACATCCTTTATTAAAGTTAATAGCATTAAAAACTTCCATATTAGATTCTTGAGCAAAAAACTTAATACTATTATCTTTATTAAAAATAGGATAACCTATTTCCATATAAAATTTAGTCCATTGATCACTATCATATACTAAGATATTTCTCTTTATTAAATATTTTATTAAAAGTTTTGCATGCTTTTTATCTAAAATCATAAAATATCTTTTTATAGGACTCATAAATTTTAAAAAAATATTATTATTATAAATAAATAAATTTTGTTTATTAGAACTAAAATCATAATTATTAAATATTTGAGATAATATTTTGTTAGAATTAATTCCTGATACTCCTAAAAGAATTTGTGATTTCTGTAATAAAAAATCTATTTTATAAATATATCTATATTTTTTTATTTGATTTAAATAATATTTAACAATATTTTTTTTAACGATATAACAATATCCATATTTATATTTAAATATATGCATATTCGTTAATATTTTTCCTTTAACATTACAATGTAATGCATTAAAAAAACATAACGGATGATTATCTAATTCATCAATATCTATTGTAAGTTGATTTTGTAAAAAAATTTTACTATCTTGTCCTTGTATAATTATGAAACTCCATGTATCTAATAAAATTAATTTTAATATATCATTGGAAAAATCAACATTATTTTTATAAAAAAAATATTTTTCTATATTAAACATATCTTATTAAAATTATTTATTTATTCATTATAATATATTATTTGAAATAATAAAATATATTTATTTTTAAAAAGTAATATTTAAAATTATACATATAAGAAATATTATAACAAATAAATGTATTTATTTTCTATAAATTTTTAATCAATGTTTTATGAATTTCTTGTAAAGAAAATATTCTTTTTTGAGAATTAATTCTCATAGCTAATATTGTAGCTTTAGAACCATTAATTGTTGTATCACAATGAATACCATTTTCTAAAGCAGATATTCTAATTAGTTTAGATGTTTCAATAGAACTTTTAATTGATGTAGTATTAATAATATAATTATAATGTTTATTTTTTATAAAATCTATAATATTAGGTGATTTTTCTGTTACTTTTCTTACAATATTAACTTTGATATTTTTATTTTGTAAAAATTTAGCAGTACCATTTGTAGCATCAATTTTTAAACCATATTGAATTAATTGTTTTATTAATGGAATTACTGCAATTTTATCTTGATCTCTAACAGAAACTAATACTGAACCAATTTTATTTATATTAATTTTTATACTTAACATAGCTTTAGCAAAAGCTTCAGCAAAAGAATACCCAATACCCATTACTTCTCCTGTTGAACGCATTTCAGGACCTAAAATTGGATCTACACCATAAAACTTATTAAATGGAAATACTACTTCTTTTACAGAAAAATAATTAGGAATAATTTCTTTTTTAATTTTTAAATCAATTAAAGATTTTCCTACCATTACTAATGTTCCTATTTTAGCTAAAGGTATTCCTATAGCTTTAGATATAAATGGAATAGTACGTGAAGCTCTTGGATTAACTTCTATTAAATAAACTTCATTATTTTTAATAGCAAATTGTATATTAAATAAACCACAAATATTAATTGCTATAGCTATTTTTTTTACTTGTGATCTAATTTTTTTTAAAATAAAATCACTAAGATTGTTTGTAGGTAAAGAACAAGCAGAATCTCCAGAATGTATACCAGCTTGTTCTACATGTTCCATTATACCTCCAATAAAAATATTTTTTCTATCACAAATAGCATCTACATCAACTTCTATTGCATTATCTAAAAATTTATCCAATAAAACAGGAACATTGTTAATATTATAATATTCTTTTAAATCATTTATATTATATATTAATTCCATAGATCTCCCACCTAATACATAAGAAGGTCTTATTACTATAGGATATCCAATTATTTTAGATTTTTCTATTGCTTCATTTAAATTATATACAATAAAATTTTTTGGTTGTTTTAATTTTAAAGATTTAACAATATATTGAAACTTTTTTCTATTTTCAGCTTTATCAATAGAAGATGGACTTGTACCTATAATATTTACTCCTTGATTTTCTAATAACTTAGCTAAATTTAATGGAGTTTGTCCTCCGTATTGTACAATAACTCCTTGAGGTTTTTCTATTCTAATAATTTCTAACACATCTTCTAAAGTAATTGGTTCAAAATATAAACGATCTGAAATATCATAATCAGTAGATACTGTTTCAGGATTACAATTAACCATAATAGTTTCAAAATTATTTTCACGTAATACCATAGCAGCATGGACACAACAATAATCAAACTCTATTCCCTGTCCAATTCTATTAGGCCCACTACCTAAAATTATAATTTTTTTCTTATAATTACTGGGATTAGATTCACATTCTACTGCATAAGTAGAATATATGTACGCAGTGTTAGTTTCAAATTCTGCTGCACATGTATCTACTCTTTTATAGACTGGATGTAAGTTATGATTATAACGTAAATTACGTATTTTATTTTCAGATATTTGTAATAAATCAGCTAATCTAGAATCTGAAAAACCTCTTTTTTTTAAGTTAAAAAAATTATTTTTATTTTTTAGATAATTTATACCTAAAGATTTTACTTTATTTTCAATAATAATTATTTCTTTTATTTGAGCTAAAAACCAAGGATCTATATTAGAATAATAAGAAATATCTTTTACTGACATATTTAATCTAAAAGCATCAGCTATAAATCTAATTCTATTAGGTCCAGGTACTTTTAATTCATGTAAAATAAGATTTAAATTTTTTTTATTGAAATTTTTTATTATAGGTGTAAAACCGTTAATTCCTATTTCTAAACTTCGTAAGGCTTTTTGAATAGATTCTTGAAATGTTCTTCCTATAGACATTATTTCTCCCACAGATTTCATCTGTGTAGATAATCTATCACTAGCTCCAGTAAATTTTTCAAAATTAAATCTTGGTATTTTTATAACTACATAATCAATAGTAGGTTCAAAAGAAGCTGAAATTTTTTTATTAGTTATATCATTCATTAATTCATCTAATGTGTATCCTACAGATAATTTTGCTGATATTTTTGCTATAGGAAATCCTGTTGCTTTAGAAGCTAAAGCAGATGATCGTGACACACGAGGATTCATTTCAATTACTATTAATTTTCCATTTTTAGGATTAACAGCAAATTGTACATTAGATCCTCCTGATTCAATTCCTATTTCTTTCATAATTGATATAGAAGCATTTCTCATTTTCTGATATTCTTTATCAGATAAAGTTTGAGCAGGAGCAACAGTAATGGAATCTCCAGTATGAATACCCATAGAGTCAATATTTTCAATTGAACATATAATAATACAATTTCCATTTTTATCTCTTATTACTTCCATTTCATATTCTTTCCATCCTATTAAAGATTCATCAATTAATAATTCTTTATTAGGAGACAAATTCATGCCTATCTTACAAAGATGTATAAATTCTTTTAAATTCTTTGCTATACCACCACCACTACCACCCATAGTAAAAGATGGTCTAATAATACATGGAAATCCAATTTTATTAACAAAGTTAATAGCATCATCAATATTATTAATAATTTTAGAAATAGCTGTGTTTAAACCTAATTTTTTTATAATTTTTGAAAACAAATAACGATTTTCAGCTTTATGAATTGCTTCAATAGTAACTCCAATAATTTTTACATTAAATTTATTTAAAATATTATTTTTATTTAAATCTAAAATACAATTTAAAGCTGTTTGTCCACCCATAGTTGGTAAGATAGCATCAGGTTTTTCTTTTTTAATAATTTTAGTTATAATTTCCCATTGTATAGGTTCTATATAAGTAATATCAGCAATATCAGGATCTGTCATAATAGTAGCTGGATTAGAATTAATTAAAATTAATTTATATCCTTCTTCTTTTAAAGCTTTACAAGCTTGTGTTCCTGAATAATCAAATTCACACGCTTGTCCTATAACTATAGGTCCAGCACCTAAAATCATAATACTTTTTATATTAATATTTTTTGGCATTATTATAATCTCTTATATTTTTCTAAACAATATTGTTGAATTAATTCTATAAAGTAATCAAACAATATAGAAATATCATGAGGACCTGGACTGGCTTCAGGATGCCCTTGAAAACCAAAAGCAGGTTTATCAATACGATGAATACCTTGTATAGTATTATCAAATAATGATTTATGTGTTATTTTTAAATTAATTGGTAAATTATTTGTATCTACTGTAAATCCATGATTTTGTGTTGTTATAAATATTTTATTAGTTTTTAAATTTTTTACAGGATGATTACTTCCATGATGTCCTAAAACCATTTTTTTTGTTTTAGCACCACTAGCAAGTGCAAGAATCTGATGTCCAAGACATATACCAAATATTGGAATATTTATTTTTAATAATTGTTTTACAGAAGAAATAGCATAAAAACATGATTCAGGATTTCCTGGCCCATTAGATAAAAAAATTCCATCTGGATTTAAATTTATAATTTTTTTAAAACTTGTATAAGCAGAAATAACTGTTACGTGGCATCCACGATCTACTAAAATATTTAAAATATTTTTTTTAATCCCAAAATCATATGCTATTATATTCATGGGTAATAAAGATTTTTTTTTTATATTTTTTTTAATTGTTTGATAATTAGTATTTCCTTTTATCCAAGAATAGTTATTATTAGTTGTTATTTCTTTAACTAGATTTAATTCTTGTAAATTTGAAAAATGTTTCATTTTATTCATAATATATTGAAAATCAACGTTTTCTATATTCGTAATAATACATCCAATATTAATTTTTTTATTACGCAATAAACGTGTTAATTGACGAGTATCAATATCTGAAATAGCAACTACATTTTTTTTTTTCAAATAAACATCTAAAGTGTTTTGACTTCTATAATTACTTGATATTATAGATAAATTATGAATAATAAGTCCTTTTAGATAAATTTTAGATGATTCTTCATCTTCTTTATTAACACCAATATTCCCAATATGTGGATATGTAAAAACAAGAATTTGTTTATAATAAGATGGATCTGTAAGTATTTCTTGATATCCAGTCATAGATGTATTAAAAACTACTTCTCCTATAACTATTCCATTAACTCCAATAGATTTACCAAAAAATTTTGTTCCATCTTCCATTATTAAAAGTGCTTTATTATTAATCAAATAAACCTCCAAAATATTTAATTTTATTAAAATTAATATCATATATTTATATATATTTCTTATTAACAATTATTGTTAAATTTTATTATATAAGTTAAAATGATTTTTTTAAAATTAATTATCTAAATTTAAAAATTTTTTAATAAAGACTATATAATGTATAATAAGATTATTTATTCAGAATTATTATCTGCATCTGATGTTTTAAAAAGTTTTCTCAAAAATACTAAAAACATTAATAATATTGAATTAGCAGCTAATTTAATTGTTAAATCTTTTTTAAGTAATAATAAAGTTATTTCTTGTGGTAATGGTGGTTCACATTGTGATGCTATGCATTTTGCAGAAGAATTAACTGGGAAATACAGAAATAAAAGATCTGCATATCCTGCATTATGCATATCAGATGTATCTCATTTTTCTTGTGTTAGTAATGATTATGGTTATGAATTTGTTTTTTCTCGTTATATAGAAGCATTAGGCCAACCTGACGATATTTTATTTGCTTTAACCACTTCTGGTAGTTCTATTAATATAATTAATGCATTATATGCTGCAAAACAAAAAAATATGAAAGTAATATTACTGAATGGTAACTATTCTTCAAGTAAAATAAAAAATTTAATTGATGCAGAAATATCAGTAATTTATAATGGTTATTCAGATAGAATACAAGAAATACATATTAAAGTAATTCATATAATAATATTATTAATTGAAAAATTAATGAGTAAAAAAATATAATCTAGATATATCACTAAATATTTTTTACATAAATTATTTACTAATCATGTTATTTTTACTCTCTTAAATAATTTAAGAGAGTAAAAATTTTAATTATTTTGAAATACATTTCATATCAGTCATATATTTACGTAATATATAACCAATTTTTTCAATTGAATGATTTCTAGTAATAAGATTAATATCTAATAAATATTTGTTATTTATAGATATATTTTCTATATCTACAATACCCAAATCTTCATTTTGTAAGCTATTCATAAAATTTTCTAATAAAGGCATAGCTTTATTAGAAAATAAATAATTGCCATATTCTGCTGTATCAGATATGACTTTATTCATTTCATATAATTTTTTTCTTGCAATAGTATTTGCAATTAATGGTAATTCATGTAATGATTCATAATATGCTGATTTTGGTGAAATTCCTGTTTCTATCATTATCTCATATGATAACTCAACACTAGCTTTAACTATAGCTACCATAATGAGTCCACGATCAAAAATTTCTTGTTCATGAATCATATTATTAATAGCTAAAGTTTGCTCAAATTTATTGTTTCTTATCTTTTTTCTCCAATTTAATAAATTTTTATTATCATTATTCCAATCTTCTATTATTTCTTTAGAAAAATTTCCAGAAATAATATTATCCATATGTAATCTAAATAATGGTTTAAAAATTTTTTTTAAAATTAAAGAAAGTTCATAAGCTCTAATTTTACTCTTATTATTCAATCTATCCATCATTAAAGTAATACCTCCTTGTTTTAAGGATTCAGTAATATATTCCCATCCAAATTGGATAAACTGTGATGCATATTCTTTATTTACTTTACGATTAATTAATTGATTAAATAATATTATTGATGCAGTTTGTAACATACCACATAAAACAGTTTGTTCTCCCATTAAATCAGATTTAACTTCTGCAATAAAAGAAGATTCTAATATACCTGCTTTATGACTTCCTATTGCAACAGCCCAAGCTTTTGCAGTTTCTAATCCATTATTATTATTATAATTGTTTTGTTGATGTACAGCTATTAATGATGGTACTCCAAAACCACGTTTATATTCTTCTCTTACTTCTGTTCCTGGACATTTTGGAGCAACCATAATTACATTAATATTTTTAGGAATTTTTTCACCTTCTTCTACAATATTAAAACCATGAGAATATCCTAATGTAGCACCAGGTTTTATTAAGTTTTTTATGTTTTGTAAAAGTTGACTATGATTTTTATCAGGAGTTAAATTAATTATTAAATCAGCACTAGGAATTAATTCATTGTATGAACCAATTATAAATTTGTTTTTATAAGCTTTTTCCCAAGATAAATTTTTATTTTTAATAGATTTTTTTTTTAAAGCATAAGATATATTTAAACCAGAATCTCTCATATTGAGTCCTTGATTTAAACCTTGTGCTCCACATCCTATAATAACTATTTTTTTATTTTTTAAATAATTAATTCCATTAAGAAATTCTCTAAAGTTCATTAATCTACATTTTTGTAAATTTTTTAATTTTTCACGAAAATTTAATTCATTAAAATAATTCTTCATTTTTATAACCTTATATAAATAATTATTAAACTATAAATATATTTATTTATAAAATTATTATTTAATATTAATATTAATAACTGACATTAAAATTTAATAAAATTATTATAAAAAGTATTTTATATAATAAAAATATTTTTATAAAATGCTTAATTATTATTTTTTACAAATTTAATTTTAAATATTAAGTAATTTATAAAAATTAAAATTTTTTTATTTTTAAGAAAATAATTTTGATAAATGTTATTTATGGATACAAATTAATAATAATTATTATGTATAAATATTATTTATATCATTAATACAATAATTTTATTTAAAATATTTTAATTTATTTTTATCTCTTACTGCTCCTTTATCAGCACTTGTTGCTAGTGCGGCATAAAATTTTAATGCAAAAGATATTTTTCGTTTACGAATATTATGAGGATGGTAAGATAATTGACCACGGTTTTCTTCTTCTTTAATTCTTAAATTTATTTTTTCTTGTGAAATAAGAAGATTAATATATCTACTAGGTATATTAATTTCAATAATATCTCCATTTTTTATTAAAGCAATATATCCTTTATTTGCAGCTTCTGGTGAAATATGTCCAATTGATAATCCAGAAGTTCCTCCAGAAAATCTTCCATCTGTAATTAAAGCACAACTTTGATCTAATTTCATTGATTTTAAATACGATGTTGGATATAACATTTCTTGCATACCAGGACCACCTTTTGGACCTTCATAACGTATAACAACTACATCTCCTGGAAAAATTTTATTATTTAATATATCATTTATTGCAGATTCTTGACTATCATATACTTTAGCTGGACCTTTAAATATCATTAATTTTTTATTTACACTTGCAGTTTTAACTACACATCCATCTTGAGCTATATTACCATATAAAACTGCTATTCCACCATCTTTACTAAAAGAATATTTACATGATCTGATACATCCATTTTTTCTATTATCATCTAAATTATGCCATTTATTTTTTTGTGTAAAAGGTTGTGTAGTTTTAACATTTCCTGGAGCAGCTAAAAAAAATTTTTTAATCTCATCATCTTTATTATTAATAATATCATATTTAAAAATCATTTGTTTTATTGTTAAACCTAATATATTTTTTGTATTAGGATGTATTAACCCAATACGATATAATTCACCTAATAATGACATTACACCACCTGCTCTATGAAAATCTTCAATATAAAATTTTCTAGTACTAGGAGAGACCATACATAACCATGGAACTTTTTTTGATAAATTATCTATATCAGACAAATTTAATTTTAAATTTGCTTCTTGTACTAAAGCTAATATATGTAAAATTGTATTAGTAGAACCACCCATTGCAATATCAACCATTATAGCATTTTCAAAAGCTTTTTTACTAACAATATTCCTAGGTAAAACACTTTGATCATTATTTAGATAGTATTTTTTTGTAATATCAACTATAATTTTAGCTGATTGTATACATAATTTTTTGCGATATATATGTGTTGATAATAAAGTTCCATTACCAGGCAATGATAATCCTAAAACTTCTAATAAACAATTCATTGAATTTGCAGTAAACATTCCAGAACATGAACCACATGTAGGACATGCATTATTTTCGATTTTATTAATATATTTATCTGATTTGTTTAAGTCAGCTGAACTTACCATTGCATCTACTAAATCAATTCTTATTTTTTTTGATAAAATATTTATTTTTCCAGCTTCCATTGGACCACCGGAAATTATAACAGTAGGTATATTTAAACGTAAACTAGCCATTAACATACCAGGAGTAATTTTATCACAATTAGAAATGCAAATCATAGAATCCACACAGTGAGCATTAATAACATATTCTATTGAATCTGCAATTAGTTCTCTAGAAGGCAGAGAATATAACATTCCATCATGACCCATGGCAATACCATCATCAATAGCTATTGTATTAAATTCTTTTGGTACTCCTCCCATATTTTTTATTTCTTTTGAAATAATTTTACTTAGTTCTTGTAAATGAATATGACCAGGAACAAATTGTGAAAATGAATTAACTATAGCAATAATAGGTTTTTTAAAATCAGAATCATTCATACCAGTTGCTCTCCAAAGAGCACGAGCTCCTGCCATATTACGACCTGATGTAGTAATAGATGAACGATAATTAGACATTTTTTTTCTCTTATTTTTAATATTAAATTTTATCTAATAAATATAATCTAACCAATTCCATTTATCTTCTGTTATTCCATCAAATAAATTAAAAAATTCCTGTTGAATTATTTTCGTAATTTTACCTCTCCTACCGTAACCAATTTTTATACCATCTATACTTCTTACTGGAGTAATTTCTGCAGCAGTTCCTGTCATAAATATTTCATCAGCTAAGTATAATGATTCTCTTAATATCAAAGTTTCTTTAGTTTTAATGCCTATTTTTTTAGCTATTTTTAAAACTGAATCTCTAGTAATTCCTGGTAATATTGAAGAACTAAGAGGTGGAGTAAATAAAACATTATCTTTTATTTTAAATATATTTTCTCCTGCTCCTTCTGATACAAATCCTAAACTATCTAATGATATTCCTTCATGATATCCATTACGTCTTGCTTCACTGCCAATAAGAAAAGAAGATAAATAATTACCACCAGCTTTTGCAATACTAGGAATAGTATTGGGTCTAATTTTATTCCATGATGATATCATAGCATCAATACCATTAATCATAGCTTTATTACCAAGATAATTACCCCATGAAAAAGAACTAATTATTACATCAGTATAATAATTTTTAGGAGGATTAACTCCTAAACCAACATCTCCTATAAATATTAAAATTCTTATATAAGCTTCTTCTAATTTATTATATTTAAGTATAATATGTACTGCATTAATTAAATCTTGCATTGTAAATTTTAATGGTAAGCGATAAATTTTTGCAGAATTATATAAACGTTCAATATGATCTTTATGTCGAAAGATAGCTGGACCTTTAAAAGACTTATAACATCTTATTCCTTCAAATACAGAAGTTCCATAATGCAATGCATGCGACATTACACTAATTTTTGCATTTTCCCATTTAACTATATCTCCATTAAACCAAATAAAATCTGCTTTTTTCGTTTTCATTATAATATTTCCTTATTTACTATAATTAGCAGTATTATTATGACATTCATTAGATTATTTTAATATTACATACATCTATTAATTTAGATAATTGTTTTATAAGAAAATCTATAGGTTTTTTACTTTCTATAATTATTTTAATAAGTATCTTTCCTATTTTTAATTCTGAATTAACTTTCATATAACAAATTCTAAATCCTCTATGACGAATAATACGTAAAATACGTTCAATAACTTCAGGACTTATATATGTATTAATATATATTTTGTATTGATTCATTTAATTTCTTCTATCATGTTTTCATTACTATAACCTGGAGGAACTAATGGCCAAACATTATCAGATTCATTTATAGAAACATGTAATATATATGAATTTTTTTTATTAAACATATTTTTTAAACTTAAATCTATTTGATTAACATGATTTATACTTTCTCCAGTTATACCAAAAGCACTAGCTAATAATAAAAAATCAGGATTATCCCATAATATAGTTTCACTATATCTTTTAGAGAAAAATAATTGTTGCCATTGTTTAACCATACCTAATCTTTTATTATCAAGTAATATAATTTTTATAGGCAATTGTTTTCTTTTAATAGTATTTAACTCTTGAATATTCATCATAAATGATCCATCACCTGTAATACATATTACTGTATCATTAGGACGAGCTATTTGTGCACCAATAGCTGCAGGTAATCCAAATCCCATAGTTCCTAATCCACTTGATGTAATAAAATTTTTTGGAGATGTAAAATTTACATGTTGTGCAGTCCACATTTGATGTTGTCCTACATCTGTAGTAATAATAGTATTATTTTTTTTAAGATCTGATAATTTCTTTAAAAGAATAGGTGCATGAATTTTACTTTTATTTAATATTTTATAGTTCCAAGAATATTTTTTTATTATTTTTTTTATATAATCTTGCCATTCAAAAATTTTTTGTGGTTTTTGTAAAAATGGAATTATATAGTTTAAATTACCTAATAGATGAAAATCTGTTTTACAAATTTTATTAATTTCAGATGAGTCTATATCTAATTGTATTATATATGCATTAGAAGCAAAATTTTTTGGATCACCTGTAACTCGATCATCAAATCTTGCACCAATAGCTATTAATAAATCACATTTTTGTACTGCATAGTTTGCAGCTTTATTACCATGCATTCCTAACATACCAAGATAATAAGGATATGTATAATCTACAGATCCTAAACCTTTTAATGTAACTACTACTGGTATTTTAGTCTTATTGATAAAATTTTTTAATGTAGAAATAGCATTACTCATTCCAACACCACCACCTATATATAATATAGGCTTATTAGATCTTTTTAGAAAATTATTAATTTTATTTATATTTTTTTTTGAAATATTTATTTTATTTACTGAATTTTTTATTTTAAATGTATTGTTTATATGTTGAGGAATAAAATTAGATAATTGTATATCTTTTGGTATATCTATTAAAACAGGTCCTGGTCTATTAGATAAAGCTATTAAAAAAGCTTTATCAAAAATGTCATTTAATGATTCTATTGAATTAATTAAAAAACTATGTTTTGTACATGATAAAGACATTCCTATAATATCAATTTCTTGAAAAGCATCTGTTCCAATTAATGTAGTAGGTACTTGTCCAGTTATAGCTATGATAGGTATAGAATCTACCATAGCATCTGCAATACCTGTCATTAAATTAGTTGCTCCTGGTCCTGATGTTGCTAAACAAACTCCTATATTTCCAGTAGCTCTTGAGTAACCTATAGCAGCAATAGCTGCTGCTTGTTCATGTCGACATAATATATGTTCAATCTCTCCATCATATAATGCATCGTAAAGCGGCATAATAGCTCCGCCTGGATGTCCAAATACTGTTTTTACGTTTTGTTTTTTTAATGCTTGAATTATACATTCTGCTCCATTCATACTTATTGTTACCTCTTTTATTTATAAAAAATTATATGTATAATTCAATATTAATTTTTAATTAATATTTATACAAAAATCCCTAGATATAAATATGCGGGAGTTTATTTTTTAATAAAAAAATGAAAATATTTTTTTGAATGAAAAAAATTATTTTTAATAAATAAATTATTTTTATACTAATTATATATTTTAATAATAAATATTATTTATAAATCAAAACTCAGGGGTGGAGGGATTTGAACCCCCAACTACCGGTTTTGGAGACCGATGCTCTACCAATTTGAACTACACCCCTTAAATTTTATTATAATTAATATTTTAATAATTTAATATATGGAAGTAATATAATACTATATGAATAATTATTATGATTCAATATAAAAAAATATAAATAATTATATTAAAATTGATTTTATTTGATAATTTATCTAATAAATAAAATTATAAATAATTATAATTATTTAAATATTATTAAATATAATAAAATTATGATAAAAAAAAATAATAAATATGCATTCATTAGTATTTCGAGTAAATCAGATATTCTTTTTTTAATTCAAAAATTAATAGAATATAATTCTGATTTAATATTTACTAAAAAAAATATTTTTTTAAAAAATATTAAAAATGATATAATAATATAATTGAAATGTTTCAATATCTTAATTTAATTTCATTCATTGATAAAATAATGTAAAGATTACATCTTAAATTATATAGAGAAATATGCAGTGATATGAATAATAATGATATTATTTTTATGAATATGAATAACATTAAATCTATAAATATAATAATAATTAATTTTTATCTTTTTGAGAAAAAATTAATAAAAAAAGTAATAATATTTTTTTTAGAAAAATTAATATTGTATAATCTTGTATTATTTGTACTGTAGTTAAAATTTATAAAATACAATATTAATTTATAATAAAGATTATTTATTAATAATCAATGAATTAAAAATAATAATAATATATTATTAAATACAAAAATTAAATTAGCACAAAAAATTTTTATTATATTTCATAATATAATAAAAAAATATTAGAATATTTAAATATAAAATATCAAAAATTAACATATTTACTAAACAATAAAAAAAATAATATTTTTCTTGAAAAAATAATATTAAATTTATTAAAAAAACAAAATTTAAAATATAATGAAAATTATCATCAAAGATGTGCTTTAGCATTATACTAATGATAATTAATTTATTAAAAATAATAACTTTAAGTAAATATAAGGTAAAAAAACTTTCATATAATAATATTATTGATGCTAATGTTACTTTAGAATGTATAAAATAATTTTTAAAATCACTTTTTTTGTTATTATTAAACATGTAAATCCATGTAATTTTTCAGTTAGCAATAAAACTTAAAAAACATATATTAATGAATATAATACTGATTCAATTTCATATTTTGGAAGTGTAATAATTTTTAATAGAAAGTTGAATTTAGAAATTGTTAATATCATTATACAAAATAATTATTTTGAATTAATAATGATTTCATCAATTACTAATAAAGTCAAAATTTTAATTGCTAAAAAAATAATATACGTTTATTATTATATAACTTTAATAGTAAAATATTATTTGAAATGAAATATATTAATAATTGCATGATTATATAAATTACTAATTTAAATTATTATTAATAATAAATAATATTAATGTTTTTATTAACAAGATACTAAAAAAAAATGAAATAAATGATTTATTTTTAAATGTAAAATAGTAAAATTTGTTAAATCTAATACTATTATTTATTGTAAAAATAATATGATTTTATCAGGTATAGTGTATAGTAGTTGGTCAAATAAGTAGAATTGATACATTGATACTGTAAAATTAGCTACTATAAAAATAAAAGAAAAGAAATTTATTTTTTAATAAGTTTCATCAATAATTTCTGATGTATTTTTACTCTTTAAAGACAGTGTTAACTTTATTTCGAAGTTAGGAATAAAGTATATTATTCAAACAATAGTTTTTATAAGGAATAAAGAAGTGATTAATATTATTAACTAGTATAATTTATTTATGGTGCTTACTAATAATATACGTTATTTTCATCATTACATATTATCTAATCATACATAATATATTATTAAATAGTTTAAAATAATAATTAAAATATATTAATATTATTATATAATAATTATTATATCAATAATATTTAAGGTTAAAAAATATGACTGAATGGGTTATAGGAAAAGTAAAAAAAATAAATTATTGGGAAAATAATTTATTCACTATTATATTAAATGCAAAAGTCAATCCTTTTGTTCCAGGACAATTTACAAAATTATCTTTAATTATAAATGGTAAACGTATACATAGAGCATATTCTTATATAAATTGTCCTAAAAATATTAATCATGAATTTTATATAAAAAACGTAGATAATAAAGGTCATTTAACACCTTATTTATATAAATTAAATTATAATGATAAAATTATGATTTCTAAACATGCTTTAGGAACTTTTACTATTAATAATATCCAAAATTGTGAAAATTTATGGATGATATCTACTGGAACAGGTATTGGACCTTATTTATCAATATTACAAAATGGAAATTATTTAGAAAATTTTAAAAAAATTATTTTAATATATGCTGTACGATATATATCAGATTTTAGTTATATTTATTTAATAAATAATCTTAAAAATAAATTTAAAAATAAGTTAATTATTCAAATTATTACTAGTAGGGAAAAACAAAAAAACAATTTACTCAAAGGACATATACCAGAATTAATTCAAAATGGTATTTTAGAAAAAAAAATAGGAATTTTAATTGATAAAAATAATACTCATATAATGTTATGTGGTAATCCTAAAATGGTTTATGACACACAAAATTTATTACAAAAAAATTACGGATTATCAAAAAATTTAAAAAATAAAATAGGAAATATTACTACTGAAAAATATTGGTAATATTAATATTAAAATTAATATAAAAGAATTTTAAATATGAAGCAATTTTTAATTGTTGGTAATTGGAAACTTAATGGTAATGTTATATTTGTACAAAATTATATAAATAAAATTAAAAAATTTTTAAATATAAAAAAATTAAATTTTTGTAAAATTTCTATTGCACCATCTTATACTTATTTATATTTGTCTAATATTCATTTAAAAAATAATCAAATGAGTTTAACAGCACAAAATGTAGATATTCATCTTTCTGGATCTTTTACAGGAGAAATATCAATAAATATGTTAAAAGATATGGGTGTAAAATATGTTATTGTTGGACATTCAGAAAGAAGAATTTTCCATAAAGAAACTAATCAATATATATCTGAAAAATTTCATATAATTAAATCTCATGGTTTAATACCAATTTTATGTTTAGGAGAAACAGAAATACAAAGAAATATGAATCAAACAAAAGATATTTGTGCTAAACAAATAGATATAATTTTAGATACTTATGGAATAGAAGAATTTAATAATACTGTAATAGCTTATGAACCTATTTGGGCTATTGGTTCAGGTAAATCAGCTGATCCAATAGAAGTTCAAAAGATTCATAAATTTATTAAAGAATATATTGCTCAAAAAGATTATAAAGTATCAAAAAATATTATTATCCAATATGGTGGATCAATTAATAAAAATAATATGGATACGTTTATTCGACAAAAAGATATAAATGGTTTTTTAATAGGTAAAGCTTCTTTAACAGCAGAAAATTTCATATCTATCGTTAAAAAAGCTGAAAAAATTATAAGTTCTATTTGATAGGTCTTAAAGTAGGAAATAAAATTACATCTTTAATAGAAGGAGAATTTGTAAATAACATTACTAATCTATCTATTCCAATACCTAATCCTGCTGTAGGTGGTAATCCATACTCTAATGCTTCTATATATTCTTTATCATAAAATTTATTTTGGATATTATTATCATCTTCTTCATTTTTACAAATCATTTGTTGTTTAAATCTTATTTTTTGATCTTCAGGATCATTTAATTCAGAAAAACCATTAGCTATTTCCATTCCACAAATAAAAAATTCAAATCTATCAGTCATAGTTTCATCTAATTCATTTCTACGTGATAATGGCGATATTTCTGTAGGATATTCTGTAATAAAAGTTGGTGTAATTAATTTATTTATTATTTTTTCTTCAAAAATAGAAGAAATTATTTTTCCTATACTCCAATTATAATCAATTTTAACTTTTAACATATTACTAATATCTATTAATTTATTAAAATTATTTAAATGATTATAATTAATATTAGGATAGTAATACACTATAGATTCTTTCATAGTTAATTTATTAAATGGTTTACTAAGATCAAACTCATTATTATTAAATAATAATTTATTAGAATTTAATATTTTTTTACCTATATGAAATAACATCTTTTCAAAAAAAGTCATTAAATCAGTATAATTAGCATATGCTATATATAACTCCATCATAGTAAATTCAGGATTATGCTGTGTAGAAATACCTTCATTACGAAAATTTTTATTAATTTCAAATATTTTATTAAATCCGCCTATAATTAATCTTTTTAAATATAATTCTGGAGCTATACGTAAATACATATCACGATTAAAAGTATTATGATGTGTTATAAATGGTCTAGCTGTAGCTCCACCAGGAATAATTTGCATCATTGGTGTTTCTACTTCAATAAATTTTTTTTTATTCATAAAATTACGTATAAAAAATATTATTTTTGATCTTGTCTCAAAAACTTTTTTTGATTTATCATTTACAATAAGATCTAAATATCTTTTTCTATATTTGATTTCTTGATTATTCAAACCATGAAATTTACTAGGTAAAGGTCTAATAGATTTTGTTAATAAATAACATTTATTAGAATAAATAGATAAAACTCCAGTTTTAGTTTTAAAAATATTACCAATAATACCTATTATATCTCCAAGATCTAATTGCTTTATAATATTTTTATATTTTTTTATAGATAAACTATCAGTTGATAAATATATTTGAATATATCCTGTTTCATCTTTAATTTTAATAAAAGATGCTTTACCCATAATTCGAAAATTAATAATACGTCCAGCAATATGAAATATTAAATTTTTATCTAAAATAGAATTAATATTATTATATTTTTTATATAAAATATCAGATGTAATATTAATTTTAAAATTATTAGGAAATGCATTATTATTTTTTCTTAATGTTATTAATTTTTTTATACGTGTTTCTCTTTCATTATTAATTGTTTTAATACATATATTCTTTTTTTCAGACATAATAAATATTATCCTATATTTTTATAAACCTATTTTTAAACTAGCTTTAATAAATATATCTATATTACCATTTAGAACAGACTGAATATTATTAGTTTCTATTCCTGTACGTATATCTTTAATTCTTGCATTATCTAAGATATAAGATCTGATTTGATAACTCCAACTAATATTTAATTTACTATCTTCTATTTTTTTTTTTGCTATATTTTTATTTTTAAAATCTAATTCATATAATTTTTTTTCTATTTGTTTGATAGCTTGGTATTTATTCTTATGTTGTGATCTATTATTTTGACATTGAGTTACTATTCCTGTAGGAATATGAGTAATTCTTACAGCTGATTCTGTACGATTAACATGTTGACCACCTGCACCAGAAGATCTATATACATCAATCCGTAAATCATCTGGTTTTATTATTATATTTGAATTATTATTAGTTTCAGGATATATAAATGTTGAGCAAAATGAAGTATGACGTCTTCCATATGAATTAAAAGGACTTTTTCTTACTAAACGATGAATACCATTTTCTGTTCGTAACCAACCAAAAACATAATTTCCCATTATCTTTATAGTTGCTGATTTTATTCCTATTTTTTCTCCAAGAGATTGTTTAATTATATATGTTTTAAATTTTTTTTTTTCTGCCCATTTTAAATACATTCTCATAATCATTTGTGCCCAATCTTGTGATTCTATTCCTCCTGATCCTGCTTGTATATCAATAAAACAATTTTTGTTATCATTTTTTTTTACAAAAAATTTTTGAAATTCTAATTTATCTATTTTATGTTTTATATTATATAATATTTGAATAGAATCATGTAATATATTATTATCATTAGTATTAATAGCTATTGTAATTAATTCATCAATATCTATTATTTCTTGATTAATTATATCTAAAGTAAGTAGAATATTTTCTATATAAGACTTTTTTTTACTCAATTGTGTTACAAAATTAATATTTTTCCAAATATTAGAATTTGTAAATTGATTATTTATTATAAGTAATTTTTGTTTTAATTTTAAATAATCAAAGAAAATTCCTAATAAAATTATTTTTTTTTTTTATTTTTTGTAAATTATTTTTTATTAAATTTATTTCAAACATAATAAATTGTTTTCCTTTAAATAAAATTAAAAAAAATTTTATAATGATTGATAATAATATCAAACAAATATTATAAGAAACAAATAAAAATTAATATTAAATATGGCCCTTGTTGGATTTGAACCAACGACCTAACGATTATGAGTCGTTTGCTCTAACCACTGAGCTAAAGGGCCAAACATTAATTATATTAATAAATAATTATACTTATTACAACAATTAATAATTTTAATTTCAATAATGACTTATTTAAAAAATAATCCTATTAATTAACCACTCTAGGTACTACTGTTAGTAAATACATATTAGAATTATCTCTTAAAATATGTATAACAAGAATTGATAGTTTCTTTTTAGATGAAATAATTCTTTTTATATCTTTTATTGTATGAATTCTAATTTTATTAATATCTACAATAATATCTTCTGTTTCAAAACCGATATCATCTGCAAAAGATCCATCAGATATATTTGTAACTTTAACATATCTAAATTTCTTTTTACCTTTAGTAATTATTATATTTTTAAATACACCACCTTCTATTACAGAAGTTTTAAGTGTAAAATATAGTTTACTTTCTTTATCTTCT
Organism: Enterobacteriaceae endosymbiont of Plateumaris consimilis; assembly: GCF_012563145.1. Classification (NCBI taxonomy): domain Bacteria; kingdom Pseudomonadati; phylum Pseudomonadota; class Gammaproteobacteria; order Enterobacterales; family Enterobacteriaceae; species Enterobacteriaceae endosymbiont of Plateumaris consimilis. The sequence continues at coordinate 228,102 of NZ_CP046230.1, forward strand.
TGTAATGTAAGAATTAAATGTTTAATTTTACTATTACGTATAACAGTAAGTTCTACTTTAGAACCAACAGGTAATATACTCATTAGTGATCTTAATGAATAAAAACCATGTAATTTTTTACCATTTAATGCAATAATTATATCACCAGCTTTAACTCCACCATTATATGCGGTACTATTGTTTATAACACTACCAACAAATGTACCTCCATCAATATATTTAACAGGAGCATTCATAATACGAGCTAATTCTTTATTAACACCTATTCCTACAACACCAAATGAAACATGCTTAATTCTACCATATTTAATTAATTGGTGACTTAAAATCATAATTGAATTACTAGGTATAGCAAAACCAACTCCTACATTACCTCCATCAGGAGATACAATAGCAGTATTAATACCAATTAATTCACCATTTAAATTTAATAATGCACCACCAGAGTTACCACTATTCATAGCAGCATCTGTTTGAATGAAATTTTCAAAATGTTTTGTTGAATTAATTCCATTACGTCCTAAAGCAGATATAATACCAGTAGTTGCAGTATTACCTAATCCAAAAGGATTACCTATAGCAACAGTATAATCTCCAACTTTTAATTTATCAGAATTTGCTATTTTTAAACCTACAAGATGTAAGTTTTTAGCATTTTTTATTTTAATTAATGCTATATCTAATAGTTCATCCGTACCTATTAAAGTAGCTTCAAAAGAACGACCATCTGATAATTCAACCTCAATTCTTGTAGCATTTTCTATAACATGATTATTAGTAATAATATATCCATTTTTAGCATCTATTATGACACCTGATGCTAATGAATTATAATTTGATTCCATTATGGCATCATCATTCCCTTTACATAATAAAGTTCCTTTTAATATAGATCCTTCTTGACAATATTGTGGATGTTCTCCTATATATTGTTGTAAATTTAAAGGTAAATTAACATTATGAAGTATGATAGTACTATCTACTGTTATCCTTACAACGGCCGGCATTACTTTATCTAACATTTTAGATAGACTAGGTAATGTGTTATTTAATGATTTTTGTGGGGGTATTGGCGTTGCATTAATTTTAATTAATGTTGGCGTAGATATGATAATACAAAATAAAAAATATATAATTAATTTTAATTTTTTCATTCTATTGACTCATAATAAAATTAAATAGTTCACTTTATATATAAAAAACATATAAAAATAGTTTTTAAAAATTAATAATTTTATATATAAGAATAATATAAAAAATACATATATAAAATTTTTACAAATTTATATAGTTGATATAATATGTACTATACTCTTATATTTAATATTAATAAATATATATGTCAAATAAATTTAAAAAAATTGCTTCTCAAGTTGCTTTAAAATATATCAAGAATAATAATATTATTGGTATTGGTACTGGAACAACAATAAAATATTTTATAAATATGTTATATAAAATTAAAAATAAAGTTGATGGATTTGTTTCTACCTCTATCACATCTACGAATGAATTAAAAAAATATAATTTTCATATATATAATAGTAATGAGGTAGATTTAATAGATATATATTTTGATAGTGCTGATGAAATAAATAATAATATGGAAATGATAAAAGGAGGTGGAGCTGCATTAACAAATGAAAAAATTATTGCTAATATTTCTAATACATTTATATGTATTATAGATCAATCTAAACATGTAAATATTTTAGGTAAAATACATCCTTTACCTATTGAAGTTATACCTACAGCTAAATCATATGTTTTTAAAGAATTATCTAAATTAGGAGGGTTACCAAAACTTAGAAAAGGAATTATTACAGAACATGGCAATATAATTTTAGATATATATAATTTAAATATTATTGAACCGATAAAATTAGAAAAATATATTAATTCTATTGCTGGAGTAGTAACAGTAGGTTTATTTGCTAATAGATGTGCAGATATTGTTATAACAGGAAATTATGATTATACTGTCTCAATTAAAAAAAATACAAAATTATTATCTAATAATTAGTTATTTTAAAAAAATATTTTTATAATAATTCAATTTAAGGTATATACATAAAATTTATTATATATTATGAAAATAAAATTTACTAAAATGCATGCTTTGAGCAATGATTTTATCATTATAAATAATATAAAACAACATTATCGTTTAAACAAAAACATTATTAAAAAATTGTCCAATAGATATACAAGTATAGGATTTGATCAATTATTAATGGTAGAGTCATCTAAAAATAAAAATATCGATTTTCATTATCGTATATTTAATGCAGATGGCAATGAAGTAAATCAATGTGGTAATGGAGCAAGATGTTTTGCAAAATATGTAAAATATAAAAAATTAATTTTTAAAAACAATATATGTGTTAGTACTAATAATAGTATTATATATTTAAAAATTTTAGATAATAATGAAATATGTGTTAATATGGGCACTCCTTTATTTAATCCAGAATCAATACCTTTCTTAGGTATATTATCAAATAATAGTTATTCATTATTTTATAATAATAAACAGATTATTTTTGATATTGTTTCTTTAGGTAATCCTCATTGTATTATTCAAGTAAATAATTTATCTAATATTCATATTGATTTAATAGGTTCTTTTATTCAAAATCACAAGTTATTTCCAAATAAAGTTAATGTGGGTTTTATGGAATTAGTCAATTCTAATAATATTAAATTACGTGTTTTTGAACGTGGTGTAGGAGAAACTAATTCTTGCGGTACAGGAGCTTGTGCAGCTGTAGCAATAGGTATTAAAAAAAATTTTTTATCTAATAAAGTTAAAGTTAATTTAATAGGTGGATCTTTAATTATAAAATGGAAAAATAATAATATATTTATGAAGGGTGATGCTCATTATATTTATGATGGTATAATAAAATTATAATATAATTAATTATATAAAATTAAATTTTAAAATTTTATTATTTATATGGTATTTTAAAAATAAATGTATAATAAAAAATTATTAAATAATTTAAATGATAAACAAAAACAAGTAGTATCTGCAATACGTAAAAATTTATTAGTATTAGCAGGTGCAGGAAGTGGAAAAACACTTGTATTAGTTCGTAGAATAGCATGGTTAATATCTATAGAAAATTGTTCTCCAAAATCTATTTTAGCTGTAACTTTTACCAATAAAGCTGCTAAAGAAATAAAAATGAGAGTTTCACAACTTATTGGATATAAAGAACAACAAAATATTTGGATAGGAACTTTTCATAGTTTTGCTTATTATGTATTAAGAATACATTATGCAGAGGCAAAGTTACCTAAAAATTTTCAAATAATAGATAATGAAGATCAAAAACGTTTAGTAAAACGTATTATTAATATAATGAATTTAAGTACAAATGATGAAAAATACTCAATTAAATATATTATAAAATGTATTAATGCAATTAAAAATAATTGTTTAATAAATCATAAAAAAAATATAGTTAATATTCCAATTTATAAGATTTATGATGAATATCAAAAATTATGTGAAACTAACGGTGTTATAGATTTTAATGATTTAATATTTAAATTACATAAATTATTATTACATAATAAAGATATATTAAAAATATATCAAAAACGTTTTCAAAATATTTTAATTGATGAATTTCAAGATACTAGTAGTAGTCAATATAATTGTATATATTTATTATATAAAAATAATTATAAAGTTAAAATTACTATAGTAGGTGATGATGATCAATCTATTTATGGATGGCGTGGTGCAAAGATAGAGAATATTAATCATTTTTTAAAAGATTTTCATAATGTTCAAACAATTTTATTAGAACAAAATTATCGTTCTACAAGTAATATTCTTAATGCTGCAAATAAATTAATATCCAATAATAATTCCATTAGATTAGAAAAAAAATTATGGACAAATACTAATAATGGAAAATTAATATCAATATATTTTGCATTAAATGAATTTGATGAAGCTGAATACATTATAAATTATATAAAAAATAATTTAATAAAGAAAAATATACAATTAAATAATTGTGTAATTTTATATAGAAATAATTTTCAATCACGTATTATAGAAGAAAATATGTTAAAAAATAATATTCCTTATAAAATTACTGGAAGTATTCGTTTTTATGCAAGACAAGAAATAAAAAATACTTTATCATATTTAAAATTAATATCTAATTATAATGATGATAGTTCTTTTGAAAGAATTATAAATATTCCTAAAAGAAGAATTGGAGTTGTTACTATAAATACCATAAAATCTATAGCTAAACAATTAAATTTAACATTATGGAAAGCAAGTAATTTTATTATTAATGAAAAAAAAAATATTTTAAGTAAAATAACATATAATTCATTAAAAAAATTTGTGTATTTAATAAAATCTTTAAAAGAAAATACTATTAATTATTCATTACCAATAAAAATTGAAAAAATTATAAAATCTTCAGGATTATGGAATTTATATTTACAGAATAATGATGAACTAAATAATACTAAAATAAACAATTTAAAAGAATTAATTAACTCTGCAGTACAATTTACAAAGTTTAAATCTAATTCTAATCTTAATCTAAGTAAAGATGATGATAATTTAATAGAATTTTTATCACAAACTATACTAGAATATGAGAGTAAAAATGAACAAAAAGAAGATAAAAATAATGATTTTGTACAAATGATGACAATTCATTCTTCAAAAGGATTAGAATTTAATCAAGTTTTTATGATTGGTATGGAAGAAGGTATATTTCCTAATAAAACATCATCAAGTAAAAATGAATACCTTTATGAAGAAAGACGGTTAGCATATGTAGGTATTACACGAGCTAAGAAAAAATTAATATTAACTTATACAAAAAAACGCTATTTTTATGGGAAAGAGGTAGATTCATTACCATCTAGATTTATAAATGAATTACCTGATAATTGTATTAAAAAAATTAGTTATTTAGATAATAAAAAAAATTCTCAAAATAATTTTTTTACTGATTATAATTTTTATTTAGGACAATTAATTTATCATAATATTTTTGGTAAAGGTATTATTTTAAAAATTGAACAAGTTAAAAATAATAAGAAAATAAAAATAAAATTTACTAACGTAGGTATTAAATGGATAATGTCTAATTATATTAAAATATATGATCAATAATATTATTGAATTTAATAAATTATTTTAGAATAGATAATAACGAAAAATGATAGTTCTAAAAAAATATTTTTAGAATTTTAAATTATATATATTATATATTAATATATCCCTTATTATGGGAGTAAATATAATATGCTAAGTGTTTTTAAAATATATAAAAATCGTTTAACACGTTTTGAATTAGATAATAATAATTTTTCAGATTCTATTTGGATAGATCTAATAAAACCTAATAATAATGAAAGAAAAAAAATATATTATTTATTAGGACAAAATTTAGCTACTCGACCTGAATTAGAAGATATAGAAGCATCTGCAAGATTTTTTGAAAATGAAGAAGGATTACATATTCATTCATTCTTTTTTTATGAAGATATTGATGATCATGCAGGAACTGCAACAGTAGCATTTACCATTAAAAATGGACTTCTTTATACGTTAAGAGAACGTGAGCTACCTGCTTTTCGTTTATATAGAATGCGTACACGTAATCAAAAAATAGTAGATGGTAATCCATATGAATTATTATTAGATTTGTTTGAAACTAAAATTGAACAATTAGCGGATGAAATTGAAAATATATATAGTGATTTAGAACATTTAAGTAGAATAATTATGAAAGGACATCAAGATGATAAATTTGATAATGCTCTTTCAACTTTAGCAGAATTAGAAGATATTGGATGGAAAGTTAGATTGTGTTTAATGGATACACAAAGAGCATTAAATTTTTTAATGAGAAAAACAAGATTACCTAATAATCAAATGGAACAAGCAAGAGAAATTCAAAGAGATATTGAATCATTATTACCACATAACGAATCTTTATTACAAAAAGTTACTTTTTTAATGCAAGCAGCAATGGGTTTTATTAATATAGAACAGAATAGAATTATAAAAATTTTTTCATTAGTTTCTGTGATATTTTTACCACCAACTTTAGTTGCTTCAAGTTATGGTATGAACTTTTCTTTTATTCCTGAACTAAAATGGAAATATGGTTATCCATATGCATTGATATTTATGATATTAGCCGGATTAGCTCCATATTTTTATTTTAAAAAAAAAAAATGGTTATAATAAAATATTTTATTATTTTATAATAAATAATATTTTATTATATAATTTAATAGTATCTTTGATTACTTATCATAATATAATAAAATATTTTAAAAGTTTTAAAAAAATGATTTAATCTAATTTTAATAAAATTAAATAAATATTTAATTTGAATTAACATAGGAAAAATTAATTAAATTTAACCTATGTTAATTTTTTAAAATTTTATTAAATGATTATGAAATAATAATCATGTTCTTTTTTTATTTTTTTCATATTTTTTTACATTTTTTTTAACTTTTAACCATCCTATACATAATATTATTGTTAATATAAGTATACAAATTATTAAATATATACAGTTAGGATATGTAAAAAACATTGAAATTGTTACAAACATAAGAAAACATAAAGTTAACCACGAAGTAAAAGGTGCTCCAGGCATTTTAAAATTAACTTTTTTAATTTTTCCTAAATTAATAGCTTTTCTTAATTTCATTTGACAAAGAATAATAAAAGTCCATGCAGAAATAATACCTAAAGAAGAAATACTAATCATAATCTCTAATATTTTATAAGAAAATATATAATTTAAATATACACCTATCATATAAAATATAAGTGTTATAATTATTCCAACATAAGGAATTTTATTTTTGTTCATTTTAGTTAATATTTTGGGTGCACATCTTCTAATTGCTAAAGATCTTAAAATTCTACTTGTAGAATATAATCCTGCATTTAAGCTTGAAAAAGCTGCACTTAAAACAACAAAATTCATTATTCCAGCTATATATTTAAATCCTGTCTTATTAAAATATGTAATAAAAGGACTTTCATAAGCTTTATATTCATTCCATGGCATTAATAAAATTAATAATAATATTGATCCTACATAAAAAATAATAATTCTAAAAATAATACTATTAATAGCTTTAGGTATTATTTTTTTAGGATTTTTACATTCTTCTGAAGCTGTACCAATTAATTCTATAGATGCAAAAGAAAATATTACACCTTGAGTTAAAGATATTGATGTAAAAAAACCATTAGGAAAAATTTGATTATGTCCATGTAAAACAAAATAATATCCATTATGGATAATAACATTATTATGAGAATAATATTGACTACAAAATATTATTGTACCAATTATAAGAAAAGTTATAATAGCTATAACTTTTATCATAGAAAAACAAAATTCTATTTCTGCAAACCATTTAACTCCTATAATATTAATAATTCCAATGATTACTACTGTAATTAAACCTATTGACCATTGAGGTATAAAATGTAATTTATTCCAATAATACATATAAATTGTTATTGCTGTTATATCAATAATACCAGTGATTATCCAATTAATAAAATACATCCAACCGCATACATATGCTGCTTTATTACCTAAAAATTCTGAAGAATAAGAAACAAAACTTCCACTAGAAGGTCTATATAATAATAATTCTCCTAATGCTCGCATAATAAAAAAACAAAATAAACCGCATATTAAATACATAACAATTAATCCTATTCCCATACTATGCAATCTAGAACCTGTTCCTAAAAATAAACCAGAACCAATAGCACCACCAATTGCAATCATTTGTACATGACGATTAGTCATTACTTGATTATATTTAGTACTTTTATTAGTTGAATTATTCCTATCAGTATCTGTTTTAGTTTTAATATCCTTTTGATTTTTTATCATTATTCATTCCTAATTTAATTTTGTATTTATAATTAACTGGAAAATGTCAAATAATAAAATATTAGATTTTTGTTAATCTAAAAAATTTAAATAATTATTTATGATATTATAAATTTATAAAAATTTATAATTTTATTAAATATCATAAATTATACATAATTATATTTATATATATCTAAAAATTTTTAAAATATATTAAAAATATTTTTAAATAATATTTTTTAGAATATTATATGTACATTAATATCAATAATTAATAGTATATTATATATTAAATTATTTTTAATAAATAAGTTTTTATAAAATATATTTTTGGAATATTAAATGAATAATTATGATATGAGTTCTAAAATAAATTTTTTAGATATAAATATTTTTTATATAGAAAAATTATATCAAAAATTTTTAATAGATCCTTATTCTATAGATGAATCATGGAAAAATTTTTTTCAAATATTTATAAATAACACAAATAGTAATTTTACAGATTATTTTAATAAAAAAAACATTAATAATAATTATATTCAAAATTTGTATTTAATAGAAAAAATAAATCAATTAATTAATAATTTCAGAATTTTAGGTCATTATTATTCTAATATAGATCCTTTAAAAATAAAGAAAAAAAAATTAAGTCATATTTTTAATTTAGAAAACTGTGGTTTTTCTAAAAAAAATTTAAATAAAAAATTTAAAATAAATCCTTTTCTAGAAAAAATTTCAATAACCAATATTTATCATTTTTTTAAAAATATATATTGTAATTCTATTGGAATAGAATATATGCATATATATGAAAATGAAAAAATTTGGATTCAAAATAAAATTGAAATAATAAAAAAAAATTTTTCTAATAATGAAAAAAAAGTATTTTTAGAAGAACTAATGTCTTCATTAATATTTGAAAAATTTATAAGTAAAAAATTTCCAGGAGGAAAAAGATTTTCTCTAGAAGGATGTGATGTTTTAATTCCAATACTGAAAGAAGTAATACGTTATTCTAGTAATAATAAATATAATATAACAGAAATAATATTAAGTATGGCTCATAGAGGTAGACTAAATGTTTTAATAAATATTATGGGTAAAAAAGCCGAAGATATTATAAATGAATTTAATAATATTATTACAAATAAATATCATTCAGATGATGTAAAATATCATTTGGGATACAATTGTAATATAAATATAAATAATAAAATTATTAAATTAAAATTAGCTTTTAATCCATCACATTTAGAAATCATTAATTCTGTTATTATGGGTATAACTAGAGCAAAAAATGATTTATCAAAAGAAAAAAAACAAAATAAAAAAATATTACCTATCAATATACATGGTGATTCTTCTATTGTAGGACAAGGAGTTATACAAGAAATTTTAAATATGTCTAATACAAGAGGATATAATATTAATGGAACTATTCATATTATTATTAATAATCAAATAGGATTTACAACTTCAAATATTAAAGATTCTAGATCTAGTTATTATTGTAGTGATATAGCAAAAATGATTCAGTCTCCTATTTTTCATGTAAATGCTGATAATATAGAAGATGTAATTTTTGTATTACGTGTAGCTATTGATTTTAGAAATAAATTCAATCGAGATGTTTTTATAGATTTAGTTTCTTATAGAAGATATGGACATAATGAATCTGATGATCCTTATATTACACAACCAATTATGTATAATATAATAAAAAACCATCCAACAATTCAAGAATTATATTCTTCTAAATTAATTAGAGATAAAATAATAAATAAACAATATTATTTAGATTTAGAAAAAAAATATTATAATTTACTTAATAATGGTGATTATCTAACAAAAACTTTTTTAATTAAAAAACATAATCATAAATTAATTAGTCAAAAGATTACTAATGAAGATTATCTAAAAAATTTAATTATTAAAATTAGTACTATTCCTAAAAATTTTAATGCTCATCCTAGAGTAGTAAAAATTTTTTCTGAGAGAATGAATATAGTAAATATAAAAAAAATTGATTGGGGAACAGCAGAAAATTTAGCCTATGCTCATATTTTAAATCATGGTATTTCATGTCGTTTAACTGGACAAGATGTAAAAAGAGGTACTTTTTCACATAGACATGCTGTTATATATGATCAATTGAATGGGAGTGCTTATTGTCCTTTAAAAAATATTAAATTAAATCAAGGAATATTTTATATTTACAATTCTGTTTTATCAGAAGAAGCTGTTTTAGGATTTGAATATGGTTATTCTATGAATTACTCAAATATATTAACAATTTGGGAAAGTCAATTTGGAGATTTTGCTAATGGAGCTCAAATTATTATAGATCAATTCATAAGTTCAGGAGAAAAAAAATGGAATTATAAATCTAATTTAATTCTTATGTTACCTCATGGTTATGATGGTCAAGGTCCTGAACATTCTTCTGCTAGAATAGAAAGATATTTACAATTAAGTGCAGAAAATAATATAAAAATTTGTATACCAACTAATTCATCACAAATATATCATTTATTATGTAAACAAGCATTCAATATAAATAAAAAACCACTTATTATTATTTCTCCAAAATCTCTTTTAAGATATAATTTGGCTAAATCTACTCTAAATGATTTAATAAATAAAAAATTTTTTTCTGTTATAGATGAAAACAACATTGATATTGATATCTTAAATATTCAACGTATTATTTTTTGTTCAGGAAAAATATATTATGATTTATTAAACTATAAAAATAATATAAAAAACAATAATATATTCATTATTAGAATTGAACAATTATATCCATTACCATTAAATAATTTAAGTAAAATTTTTAAAAAATATAAAACAATCAATAGTTTTATTTGGTGTCAAGAAGAACCTAAAAATCAAGGAGCTTGGAACTATATTCAGTATAATTTTCAAAAAAATTTTTTTTGTAAAATTAAATATATAGGTAGAACTGAATCTTCTTCGCCAGCTACAGGTTACTTATCTATTCATAAACAAGAACAACAACAAATATTATACTCAGCATTTAATACTAATAAAATTTTATGATAAATAAAATTTTAAAAAAATTAGGAAAATGTAATATATGAATATTATTAATATTATTGTTCCAGAATTACCAGAATCAGTTAATAATGCTATTATAGTTCAGTGGCATAAAAAACCCGGAGACAAAATATATCTTGATGATATTCTTGTAGAGTTAGAAACTGATAAGGTAGTATTAGAAATACCTGCTACTGCAAATGGTATTTTAAACAGTATTTTAGTGGATACTGGTAATATAGTAGAATCTCAACAAATTATAGGAACAATAAATTTAAAAAAAGATTTAGATAAAAATATTATATTAAATACAACAAATAATGAAAATAAAAAATTTAAAAAACAATTAAATAATTTTAAACAAAATAATTTTACAGATAAAAAAATTAATGATTTTAGTCCATCTATTCGTAAAAAAATTAAAACAAATAATATTACTATAGAACAAATAAATAATTTTAATAATTTAAATATAAATAAAATAAAAAATTTTCATAAAAAAGAAAAAAATAACTTATTAATTAATAATTATAAACGTGTTAAAATGACACCAATTAGAAAACATATTGCTAAAAGATTAATGGAATCAAAAAATAATTCTGTTATGTTAACTACTTTTAATGAAGTTAATATGCAAGAAATTATTAATATAAAACATAAATATAGTGAACTTTTTAAAAAAAAATATGAAATTAAACTAGGTTTGACCTCTTTTCATGTAAAAGCTGTTTCTCAAGCACTTAAATATTTTCCTAAACTTAATGCTTTTATAGATGGAGAAGATATCATTTATAATGATATATATAATATTAATATTGCATTATCTACAGAAAGAGGTTTATTAGCTCCTGTTATAAAAAACACCAACAATTTATCTTTAGTTGAAATTGAAAAAAAAATAAAAAAATTAGTTATTAAAGGAAACACAAATAAATTATCTGTTGATGATTTATCTAGTGGTAATTTTACAATTACTAATGGAGGAATTTTTGGTTCTCTTATGTCTACACCTATTATAAATCCTCCTCAAAGTGCTATATTAGGAATACATGCGATTAATAATCGACCATTTGTATTAAATAATAAAATCAGTATTGTACCAATAATGTATTTAGCATTATCATACGATCATCGTTTAATAGATGGAAAAGATTCAATAAAATTTTTGTTTTTAATAAAACAATTATTAGAAGATCCATTACGTTTATTATTAAATATTTAAATTAATCACATTTGTAATTAAAAATTTAATTTTAATATTATATAAATATATATAATTATATTAAATAAAAATTATTATAATTTTTATTATTAAATATGATTTTAAATTTAATTTAAGATAATATATATTATTATACAATTATATCGTATTCTACATAAATAATTTTATTATATAAATCAGATTAGTAGTTAAGGATTAATAATGTTAAATGTTATTGAATTATCAAGATTACAATTTGCATTAACAGCAATGTATCATTTTATATTTGTTCCTTTAACATTAGGTATGTCTTTTTTATTAGCTATTATGGAAACATTATATGTTTTATCTGGAAATATAATATATAAAGACATGACACAATTTTGGGGAAAATTATTTGGTATAAATTTTGCTTTAGGAGTAGCTACTGGATTAACAATGGAATTCCAATTCGGAACAAATTGGTCGTATTATTCTCATTATGTAGGAGATATTTTTGGAGCTCCATTAGCAATTGAAGGATTAATGGCTTTTTTTTTAGAATCAACTTTTGTTGGTTTATTTTTTTTAGGATGGCATCATTTAAACAAAATTCAACATATGGTTGTCACTTGGTTAGTAGCAATTGGTTCTAATTTTTCTGCTTTATGGATTCTTATAGCTAATGCATGGATGCAAAATCCAATAGCTTCTCATTTTAATTATAAAAATATGAGAATGGAAATGGATAATTTTTGGAATTTAATTTTTAATCCTGTAGCTCAAGTAAAATTTGTACATACTGTTTCAGCTGGATATACAACTGGAGCAATATTTATAATAGGTATTAGTGCTTATTATCTTTTAAAAAAAAGAGATATTATATTTGCAAAAAAATCAATAATTATTGCTTCTAGTTTTGGTTTAGCTTCTATTTTTTCTGTTATAGTTCTTGGTGATGAATCAGGATATCAAATGGGAGAAGTACAAAAAACCAAACTTGCAGCTATTGAAGCAGAATGGGAAACACAAAAACCACCAGCATCATTTACAATTATAGGTTTTCCTAATCAGAAACATCAATTGAATAAATATTCTATAGAAATTCCTTATGTATTAGGTTTAATAGCTACTAGATCTATGAATACTCCTATTTTGGGGATTAAAGATTTAATTAAAAATCATGAATTAAAAATTCATAATGGTTTAAAAGCATTAATTATTCTCGAAAAAATACAAAATGGTACAGCTAATGATAGTAATATAAATTATTTTAATCAAATTAAAAGAGATTTAGGATATGGTTTTTTAGTTAAACAATATACTAATGATATAAATCATATAAATATAAGTCAAATTAAAAAAATAGCTACAAATACTATTCCATTAGTAGCACCTCTGTTTTTTGCTTTTAGAATTATGGTTGCTTCTAGCATTATTTTGTTAATCACTATTATTTTAGTATTTATTAATATATTAAATAATAAATTAGTAAATAAAAAATATTTATTAAAATTTTGTTTATATATAATTCCATTACCTTGGATTGCATCTGAGTCAGGATGGTTTGTTTCAGAATATGGTAGACAACCGTGGGCAATAGGTGAAATATTACCTACATTTATGGCTGGGTCATCAATTAAAATGATAGATGTTTTATTTTCTATAATTATAATTCTTATTTTTTATACAATATTATTATTAATTGAGTTATATTTAATGTTTAAAATTTCTCGTATTGGACCTAGTAATTTAAATACTGGAAGATATTATTTTGAAAAAAAATTTTTTTCTAATCAATTATAATTTTTATATAAATAATTTATATAAAAATATATACTATAGTAGGTTATTTTAAATGTTAGATTATAATATTTTATGTATAATTTGGTGGTTTTTAATTGGAATATTAGTTATTGGTTTTCTTATTACTGATGGTTTAGATATGGGAGTAGGGATTTTATTATTTATAATAGGTAAAAACAATCTTGAAAGACGAATGATGATTAATAGTATTGCTCCTCACTGGGATGGTAATCAAGTTTGGTTAATAACAGTAGGAGGTGCATTATTTGCAGCTTGGCCTATTGTTTATGCTACACTTTTTTCTAGTTTTTACATAGTAATGATAATTATGTTATTGTCGTTATTTTTACGTCCTGTTGGTTTTGAATATCGTTCTAAAATAAAAAATAATAAATGGCAGAATATATGTGATATATTAATTTCTATAGGAAGTATTGTTCCACCTTTTATAATAGGAATAGCTATGGGAAATTTGTTAAAAGGTATTCCTTTTTATATTGATAAATATTTTTATATCCATTCTACATTAAATTTTTTAAATTTATTTAATATATTTAGTATAATAATTAGTATAACTAGTCTTACTATGTTTATTAATCAAGCATCTACTTATTTACAATTGAGGATAAATGATAAATATATTAGTTATAAAGCTTATATTATCACGCAAATATCATCAATAATATTAATTATTTTTTTTATATTATCTTTTATAAATACAATATTTTACATTAAAGGATATAAATTTAATTTATTAATTATAAATAATATTATGGATTTAAATAAAAAAGAAATTTTACATACATATGGTTCTTGGTTTTCTAATTTTCAAACACATCATTATTTATTAATAATACCATTAATATGTTTAATATTACCAATTGGTACAATAATATATTCACAATTTAAAAATAAAATAATGACTTTTATTTGTTCTTCATTGACTATAACATTTGTTGTATTTACTATAGGAATCACAATGTTTCCTTTTATTGTACCTTCTAGTATTATACCATCACATAGTCTTACTATGTGGAATGCAGCATCAAGTAAACTTACATTAAGTGTAATGTTATATGCAGCTATTATTTTTGTACCTATTGTTTTAAGTTATACTATTTGGTGTTATAAAAAAATGTTCTTTCTTATAACTAAAGAAGAAATTAAAAAAAATACAAATAATTATTATTAAATAATAATTACAATGGTGATTAATATGTGGTATTTTACATGGTTTGTAGGTGTTTTATTAGCATGTTTTTTTAGTATCATAATTTCACTTACTATAGAATATAAAGAAAAATAAAAAATAATATATATTTAATAAAATTATACAAAATATTAATATTTATTTTTAGATAGTTTTTTTTACATATAATAATATGTTATTATTTAAACATATATTTAATACTAATTATTATTAGTAATAATAAATTAAATATTTAGTTAAATAATAATATTTTTATATATAATATATTTAAATCAACTTTTTGAAAATAAAGAATGAATAATTCAAATAAATATAATGCTGATGCTATTGAAGTATTAGAAGGATTAGATCCTGTAAGACGTAGACCAGGAATGTATACAGATCTTACTAGACCTAATCATTTAGGTCAAGAAGTTATAGATAATAGTGTAGATGAAGCATTATCTGGTTATGCAAAAAAAATTGAAGTAATTTTATATAAAGACCAATCATTAGAAGTTATTGATGACGGTAGAGGAATGCCTGTTGATATACATCCTCAAGAAAAAATTCCAGCTGTTGAACTAATTTTGTGTCGTTTACATTCAGGAAGTAAATTTTCTAATAAAAATTATACTTTTTCTGGAGGATTACATGGAGTTGGAATTTCTGTAGTTAATGCATTATCTAAAAAAATGAAAGTTACTATATTTCGTCATGGTAAAGTTTATACTATAATTTTTAAAAACGGTTATAAAACTCAAGACCTTCAAGTAATAAATAATACCAAAATAATAAATACTGGTACAAAAATAAGATTTTGGCCTAATAAATGTTTTTTTGATCATTCTACATTTTTAGTTTCTAGTTTAATAAATTTATTAAAAGCTAAAGCTGTGTTATGTCCCGGATTACAAGTATCTTTTAAAAATAAAAATACACAGGATAATTATCATTGGCATTATAAAGATGGTTTATCTGATTATTTAATCAATTCTATAAACAATTTTAACACTATACCAAATATTCCATTTAAAGGTGAATATTATAATGATAAACAACATATAAATTGGGCTTTATTTTGGGTTTTAGAAAATCATCATTTTATTACAGAAAGCTATGTTAATTTGATTCCAACAACATATGGAGGAACTCATGTTAATGGGTTGCGTTTAGGTTTATTAGATGCTATGCGTAACTTTTGTCATTTTCATAATATTTTACCTAGAAATGTAAAATTATTAGGAGAAGATATTTGGATCCATTGTTCTTATGTATTGTCTATAAAAATTCAAGATCCACAATTCACAGGACAAACTAAAGAAAGATTATCTTCACGGCAATGTACAATATTTGTTTCTAATATAATTAGAGATTCTTTTATTTTATGGTTAAATCAAAATATTGAAATTGCTACTCATTTAGCTAATATGGTAATTTCTAATGCACAAAAACGTATTAGAGAATCAAAAAAACTAGTTAAAAAAAAAAATAATATTAGTTCTATATTACCTGGTAAATTAGCTGATTGTATAATTCATAACTCTAAAAATACAGAACTTTTTTTAGTAGAAGGAGATTCTGCAGGAGGTTCAGCTAAACAAGCTCGAGATAAATATTATCAAGCAGTAATGCCTTTAAAAGGAAAAATTTTAAATACATGGGAAATTAATTCTGAAGAAATTTTATCTTCTCAAGAAATATATGATATTTCTCTTGCAATAGGTATTTATCCTAATAATAAAGATCTTAAAAAATTAAGATATAATAAAATTTGTATTTTAGCTGATGCTGATTCTGATGGATTACACATTGCTACATTATTATGTGCTTTATTTATTCGTCATTTTTTTCCATTAGTAAAAGAAGGACATATTTATGTTGCCATGCCTCCTTTATATCGTATAGATTTAGGTAAAGAAATATTTTATGCTTTAGATGAAAATGAAAAAACTACTATTTTAAATAAATTAAAAAATAAAAAAAATAATATTAATGTTCAAAGATTTAAAGGATTAGGTGAAATGAATCCTATTCAATTACGAGAAACAACATTAAATCCTGTTAGTAGAAGATTAGTGCAATTAATAATTAATAATACTGATACAGAAATAAAAAAATCATTATCTATTATGGATATGTTACTTTCTAAAAAAAGAGCTGAAGATCGTCGTAAATGGTTACAAAAAAAAGGTGATATTTCTAATATATAGATTTGAAAAAATATTTATTAATTGATAAAAAATTATATATATTGATATATCATATAATGATTAATTAACTAATTAAATTATTTAAAAAATATTATTTTCTATGTCAAAATATTAATTTCAGTTTAAAATAGATATTTTATCTTAATATATAGTTATTGAATATATTAATTATATTACAAACTTTTACAATTACATAAAAAATTTATTTTTATAATTATATAACTATTTGATTAATTTAATTAAATATAACTTTTTACATTATTTATTAATACTTTTACCAAAAGATTTAATATATATTTATATAATTTTATTAAAATAAGGAATAATACACCATGTCAGATAATTTATATAATGACGTGGATCCAATTGAAACTAATGATTGGATACAATCCATAGTATCTGTTATAAAAGAAGAAGGTATTGAAAGAGCTGAATTTTTATTAAAAAAATTAATAATACATACTAATAAATATGGAGTAATGTTAAAAACAAAAAATAATAATTATATTAATACTATTTCATCAAAAAAAGAACCTATATATCCTGGAGATATTCTTTTAGAGAAAAAAATAAGATCTTTTGTTCGTTGGAACGCAATTATGATGGTGTTAAAAGCTTCAAAAAAAGATTTAGATTTAGGAGGACATATTTCATCTTTTCAATCTTCAGCACATATTTATGAAGTTTGTTTTAATCATTTTTTTCGAGCATCAACTAAAAATAGTTGTGGAGATTTAATTTATTTTCAAGGACATATTTCTCCAGGAATTTATTCTAGAGCTTTTATTGAAGGTAGATTAAATACAAATAATCTTAATAATTTTCGTCAAGAAACATTAGGTGAAGGTCTTTCCTCATATCCACATCCTAAATTAATGCCTAATTTTTGGCAATTTCCTACCGTATCTATGGGATTAGGTCCTATAGCAGCAATATATCAAGCAAAATTTTTAAAATATCTTGAAAATAGAAAATTAAAAAATACATCTAAACAAAAAATTTATGCGTTTATAGGTGATGGTGAAATGGATGAACCTGAATCTAAAGGTGCTATTAATATAGCAGTTCGTGAAAAGTTAGATAATTTAATTTTTGTTGTAAATTGTAATTTGCAACGTTTAGACGGTCCAGTCTATGGTAATGGTAAAATTATCAACGAATTAGAAAATATTTTCTATGGTGCTGGATGGGAAGTAATAAAAGTTATTTGGGGTCATAATTGGGATTTATTATTTAAAAAAGATAAGACTGGAAAACTAATTCAATTAATGAATGAAACTATTGATGGAGATTACCAAAATTTTAAATCTAAAAAAGGTGATTATATAAGAAAAAATTTTTTTGGAAAATATAAACAAACATTAGATCTTGTAAAAGATATGACTGATACAGAGATAGAACAATTAAATTATGGTGGACATGATTCTAAAAAAATTTATGCTGCGTTTAAAAAAGCATATCACATTAAAAATAAACCTATAATAATATTAATACATACGATTAAAGGATATGGTCTTGGTAATATAGCAGAAAGTAAAAATATAGCACATCAAATAAAAAAAATAGATTTTAACACAATTAAATATATTAGAAATCGTTTAAATATACCAATTAATGATGTAGATTTACATTTTTTACCTTACCTTTCTTTTGAAAAAGATTCTAAAGAATATCAATATATTCATCATCAAAGAAAAAAATTAGGAGGATATCTTCCTTCTAGAAGAAGAAATTTTAGTGAAAAATTAAAATTACCATCTTTATCTGATTTTAGTTTTTTATTCAAAAAACAAGAACAAAAAATATCTACTACTATAGTTTTTATAAGAATATTAAATATTATGCTAAGAAATAATTCTATTAAAAATAGAATAGTACCTATTATTGCTGATGAAGCACGTACATTTGGTATGGAAGGTTTATTTAGGCAAATAGGAATTTACAATTCTAATGGTTTAAATTATATTCCTCAAGATATAGAATTATTAGCTTATTATAAAGAAGATAAAAAAGGACAAATTTTACAAGAAGGTATAAATGAATCAGGAGCATTTGCTTCTTGGTTAGCAGCGGCTACATCTTATTCTACTAATAATTTTCCTATGATACCTTTTTATATCTATTATTCTATGTTTGGTTTTCAAAGAATAGGTGATTTTTGTTGGGCTGCAGGAGATCAGCAAGCTAGAGGTTTTTTAATAGGAGCAACTTCTGGTAGAACTACATTAAATGGTGAAGGATTACAACATGAAGATGGACATAGTCATATTTATTCCTTAACAATTCCTAATTGTATTTCGTATGATCCTGCATATGCTTATGAAATAGCTATAATTATACATAGTGGATTACAAAGAATGTATGGTGAAAAACAAGAAAATATATATTATTATATAACTACTACAAACGAAAATTATTATATGCCTGAATTGATTCTTAATTCTAATATTGAATATGGTGTTTGTAAAGGAATTTATAAATTAAAAACAATAAAAGGATACATAACAGTTCAATTATTAGGATCAGGGTCAATATTACGCCATATTATTAAAGCTGGAGAAATATTATATAACGAATATAATATAGGATCTAATATTTTTAGTGTAACTTCTTTTACAGAATTAGCTAGAGATGGTCAAGATTGTGATAGATGGAATATGTTGCATCCATCAGAAAAAAATCGTGTACCATATATTACAAGTATTATGAATAATGAACCAACAGTTGCTGCTACTGATTACATGAAACTTTTTGCAGAACAAGTTCGTAAATATATACCATCAAATAATTATATTGTTTTAGGAACAGATGGATTTGGTCGTTCTGATAGTCGTAAAAATTTACGTGATTTTTTTGAAATTAATAAATTATATATTGTTTTAGCAACATTAAATATGTTAGTTGAATTAAATTTAATTAATAAAAAATTAGTTCTAAATTTCATTAAAAAATATAATATTAACGTTAATAAGAATAATCCTAGAATATCATAAAAAGGAAAACATTAATATGAAAATAAAATTACCAGACATAGGAATTGAAGAAATGAAGGTTACTGATATTCTAGTAAAAAAAGGAGATAAAATACATAAAGAAGACTCTATTATTGTTATAGAAGGAGAAAAAACTTCTATGGAAATACCTTCTACAGAAAATGGTATTATAACAAATATAAAAGTATCAATTGGAGATATAGTACATACTGGTTCTATAATCTTAGAATTAAATAATAATATTTCAACAATAAATAATTATACTAATATTATTTCTGATGACGTTAAAGACAAAATTTCTGATATTTATTTAATAAATAAAATAATTGTACCTAATATTGATTATGATGGGTCTATGAAAATAATTAAAATTTTTGTAAAAAAAGGAGATAAAGTTTATAAAAATAATCCATTAGTAACATTAGAAAATAATAAAAATAATTTTAATATAATTTCATTATACGATGGCTTTATAAAAAAAATAATAATTAAAATAGGTGATGATGTTAAATCTGGTGATAATATCATGTTAATATCTACTATTGCATCAGAAAATATAAAAAAAGATAATATAAATGTAAATTCTCTATTAAATATAAATAATATTATTACAAATAACAGTATACATGCTTCACCTTCTGTAAGAAAAATAGCAAGAAAATTAAATATTAATTTACTAAATGTAATTGGTAGTGGTAATAAAAAAAGAATTTTAAAAGAAGATTTATTAAAATATATTTCAATAAATAATAATCAAAAAAACATAAGCAATATTTCTCTTTCATTTACTTCTGATTTCTTTCAAAAATTTGGTAAAATAGAACAAAAAGAAATGAATCAAATTCAAAAAATGTCAGCTAAAAATCTAACTAAAAATTGGAAAAATATTCCTCATGTTACTCAGCATATTGAAGCAGATATAACTGTACTAGAATCATTTCGTATTCAAAAAAATAATGAATTAAATAAAAAAAATAAAAATATTAAAATTACATTATTAAGTTTTTTAATTAAAATATGTGCAAATGCTTTAAAAAAATATCCTATATTTAATTCCTCTTTATTAGATAATAAAAAAATAATTTTAAAAAAATATTATAATATAGGTATAGCTATAAACACTGATAAAGGATTATTAGTACCTGTTATATTTGACTTAATGAATAAAAATATTATTGATATATCTAGAGAATTAGTTTTATTATCTAATAAAGCTAAATCAGGAAAATTAATTCCTAGTGATATGCAAGGTGGATGTTTTACATTATCTAATTTAGGTAATAAAACTGGTAGTTTTTTTACTCCTATAATTAATTCACCTGAAATAGCGATTTTAGGAATTTCTCAAGCTAATATTAAACCTTTTTGGAATGGGAAAAAATTTATTCCTCATCTTTTATTACCATTATCTTTATCATATGATCATAGAGTTATAAATGGTGTTGAAGCTATTATTTTTTTAAATTATATTTGTGATTTAATATCAGATATTAGAAATTTATTAATGTAGTAAAAAGTACAATAAAATAGTAAATTTATTAGTAATTAATTATAGAGATAATTATGAGTATAAAAATTAAAACTTCAGTAGTTGTAATAGGAGGAGGACCTTCAGGATATTCTGCTGCATTTCGTTGTAGTGATTTAGGTATGAAAACTATAATAGTAGAAAATTACCTAAGTTTAGGAGGTGTATGTTTAAATGTAGGATGTATACCTTCTAAAACATTACTACATATAGCAAAATTAATAAAAGAAAATAATAATTTTTTTAGTAAAGGTATATTAAATAATGTTCCTAATGTAAATATAGAAAAAATTATTTTATGGAAAGATCAAATAATAAAAAAATTATCTAATGGATTAAATTTTCTTGCACGTTCCAGAAAAATAAATATTATTAATGGAATTGGTAAATTTAAAACACCAAATATTCTTGATGTAAAAAATGATAATGATCATTATCAAATAGAATTTAAACATGCTATTATTGCTACAGGATCTAAACCTATAAAATTACCATTTATTCCTTATAATGATAATCGAATATGGACTTCTACAGATGCTTTATTATTAAAACAAATTCCTAAAAAAATATTAATTTTAGGAGGAGGTATTATTGGTTTAGAAATGGCAACTATTTATCATTCTTTAGGTACTGAAATTAATATTATTGAAATGTCTAATGAAATATTACCATCAGTTGATAATGATATTATGCAGATTTATAATAATAATATAAAAAATAAATTTAATATTATGTTAAATACAAAAGTTGTATCTATAGATAATAAAAAAAATTTATTACAAGTTTATATGACTGATGACAATAATAAATCTATTTTTTCTAAAAAATATGATATTATTTTAACAGCTATAGGAAGAAAACCAAACTCAAATATTATTAATAATAATTCATTTAACATTAAAATTAATAATAATGGATTTATTGAAGTTGATAATCAAATGAGAACTAATATTTCTCATATATATGCTATTGGAGATGTTATAGGTTATCCTATGTTAGCTCATAAAGGAATTCATGAAGGTCATTTAGTAGCAGAGATTATCTCTGGTAAAAATCATTTTTTTATTCCAAAAGTAATACCTTCTATTGCATATACTGATCCAGAAATAGGTTGGGTAGGTATAACAGAAAAAGATGCAAAAATAAAAAATATAAATTATGGTGTCTCATCTTTGCCATGGAATACTTTAGGTAGAGGATTATGTTCTAATGCAGAAAATGGTTTAACAAAATTAATTTTTAATAAAAATACTAATAAAATTATAGGTGGTTCAGTTATTGGATATAATGCTGGAGAATTATTAGGAGAAATTAGTTTAGCCATAGAAATGGGATGTGATGCAGAAGATATATCATTGACTATACATGCTCATCCAACATTTTATGAGTCAATAGGAATAACTACAGAAATATTTTTAGGATTAGCAACAGATATATTAAATAAATAATATTTTTAAAAAATTATATCAATAAGATTATTTTAATACTTTATGAAAATGGGAAGTAATTAAATATATTAATTACTCTCCATTAATATTTGTATATAAATTTTAATTTTTTAATAAAATATCTTTAATAATTTTATAATAAATTTTACTTAGTAAATAAAGATCGTTAATTTTTACACATTCATTTATTTTATGAATAGTAGAATTTATAAGTCCTAATTCAATTATTTGTGCCTTACTTTTTATAATAAAACGTGCATCAGATGTACCACCATCATTAAAAATTGTCGGATAAATATTATTTATTAATTTAATATTTTTTTTCACAATATTCATTAAATTTTTTTTATTTAAATTATTTGTCTGGGGTAAACTTAAAAAAGGTAATCCACTAATATTCCATTTAATATTAAAATATTTAATATGTTTTTGAATAATTTTATTAAAAATATCTAAAATTTTTTTATAATGAATTTCATTATTAAATCTAAAATTAAATTTTAATAAAATGTTATTAGGAATTATATTATTAATATTACTTTTAATTGATGATAACATATGTGTAATTTGCATACTAGTTTTTGGAAAAAATTTATTTCCTTTATCCCATTGAACTAATAATAATTCATTTAAAGCAGGAACTATTTGATGAATAGGATTATTTGCCAATTTATGATAAGCAACATGACCTTGAATACCTTTAACAATTAATTCAATATTTAATGAACCTCTTCTTCCGTTTTTTATATTATCTCCTAATATTTTATTACTTGTTGGTTCTCCTATTATAAAATAATCTAATTTTTCGTTTCTATCTATTAATTTATTAATAACTTTTTTAGTTCCATTAGCTGCTGTACTTTCTTCATCAGAAGTAATTAAAAAAGCTAAACGACCATTATAATAATTAGAATATTTATTAAAAAATTCTTTAGCTGCCATAATCATGGCAGCTAAAGCTCCTTTCATATCAATAGAACCACGACCATATAATATATTATTTTTAATGATAGCTTGAAATGGATCAGATTTCCATTTTGTTATATCTCCTGGTGGTACAACATCTGTGTGACCTGCAAAAATTAATGTATCAACTATATTAATATTTGCATTATTATGACAATATGCCCAAAAATTTTTAGTATCTTTTATATTAAAAATTTCTATACTAAAATTTAGTTCATCTAAATAATTTATTAAAATATCTTGACATCCTGCATCATAAGGACTAATTGAAGGACAATTAATTAATTTTTTTGTTAATGTTACTATTTGATTTAACATATTTTTATTATTTTAAACTATATTAATTAAATAATTATTATTAAAAATAAAATTATCATTTTAAACAAATTTTATTTTGTAAAGCTAATAACCATACTTCTTCGATTTTTTTTACAGGAAAAATCTTTAAATCTGTAATAATATTTTTAGGTATATCTTCTAAATTACGTTTATTTTTTTCAGGAATTAAAACAGTATGTACTCCTCCCCTATGGGCAGCTAATAATTTTTCTTTTAATCCACCTATTGGTAAAACTTGTCCTCTTAATGTAATCTCTCCTGTCATAGCTATATTAGCTTTTACAGGATTATTAGTTAAACATGATATAAGTGCTATACATATTGCAATTCCAGCACTAGGTCCATCTTTAGGAGTTGCTCCTTCTGGTACATGAACATGTATATCTAATTTTTTATAAAATTCATTATTTATACCTAACATTTGTGCTCTTGATCTTACTACGGTAAGTGCTGCTTGTATAGATTCTTGCATTACTTCACCTAAAGAACCTGTATATGTTAATTTTCCTTTACCGACCATGCAAGCAGTTTCAATAGTTAATAAATCACCTCCAGATTCTGTCCATGCTAATCCTGTTACTTGTCCAATAAGATTTTCATTTTCTGATTTACCATAATCAAATCTTTTTACTCCTAAATATTTTTTTAAATTTGAATTATCTATTATAATAGATTTAATATGTTTTTCTATTAAAATAGTTTTAACTGCTTTTCTACATAAAGTAGATAATTCACGTTCTAAACTACGAACTCCTGACTCTCTAGTATAAAATCTAATTATATCTATAATAGCTGTATTATGTATTTTTAATTCATTTTTCTTTAATGCATTTCTATGAAATTGTTTTGGTAATAAATATTTTTGCGCTATATTTAATTTTTCATCTTCAGTATATCCAGATAATCTAATAACTTCCATTCTATCTAATAATGGAGATGGGATATTAATAGCTGAATTAGAAGTAGCTACAAACATAACATCAGACAAATCATAATCAACCTCAAGATAATGATCATTAAAAGAAATGTTTTGTTCGGGATCTAATACTTCTAATAGTGCTGAAGCAGGATCACCTCTCATATCATACGATATTTTATCTATTTCATCTAATAAAAGTAGAGGATTTTTAACACCAATTCTAGATATTTTTTGAATAATTTTACCAGGCATAGAACCTATATATGTACGTCTGTGTCCTCTTATTTCACCTTCATCACGAATTCCACCTAATGCCATTCTAATAAATTTTCTTCCGGTAGTTTTAGCAATAGATTTACCTAATGATGTTTTACCTACTCCAGGCGGACCAACTAAACATAAAATAGGACCTCTTATTTTATTTGATCTATTATGTACTGCTAAATATTCTAAAATACGTTCTTTTACATTTTCTAATCCAAAATGATCAGCATCTAACATCATCTTTGCTTTAGATAAATCTTTTTTTAATCTACTTTTAGTATTCCATGGTATTTGTACTAACCATTCTATATAACCTCTAACTACTGTTGCTTCTGCGGACATTGGAGACATCATTTTTAATTTTTGTAATTCAGAATCAGCTTTTTCTTTGGCTTCACTTGGCATTTTAGCTAACTCTATTTTTTTTTTTAATATTTCATTTTCATCAAGATTATTATCCATTTCACCTAATTCTTTTTGAATAGCTTTAATTTGTTCATTTAAATAATATTCTCTTTGACTTTTCTCCATTTGTTTTTTTACTCTATTACGGATTTTTTTTTCAACTTGTAATAAATCAATTTCTGATTCCATAATAGCCATAAGATATTCTAATCTTTCACTAATATTAGACATTTCTAAAATTAATTGTTTATCTTTTAATTTTAAAGGCATATGTGAAGCAATAGTATCTGCTAATTTTGCTGCATTATTTATATTATTTAATGATGTTAATACTTCTGGAGGTATTTTTTTATTTAATTTAATATAACTTTCAAATTGATTAATAGCTGTTCTTACTAAAATTTTTTGTTCTTTTTCTTCAATATTTGGAGAAATGATATAAACAGCTTTAGCAGTAAAATAATTACTATTATCAGTAAGAGTAATTATATGAGCTCTTTGTAATCCTTCTACTAATATTTTTACAGTACCATCTGGTAATTTTAACATTTGTAAAATAGAAGTAATGGTACCAACAGAAAATAAATCATCAATGCTCGGGTCATCATTAGATGCATCTTTTTGTGCAACTAACATAATTTTTTTATCATTATCCATAGCAGATGATAAACATCGGATAGATTTTTCTCTACCAATAAATAAAGGAATGACCATATGAGGATATACTACAACATCACGTAATGGCAACACAGGTATTACAATACGTTCTGAATGTTCAGAATTCATAGAGATTTCTCTTTATTTTAATAAAAAATATCAATTTAATTTTAAAACATTGAATAATATTTATTAAATAAATATTATTTTATTTATAATAAATCATTTAAATATTATTTTTATATTGAATAATTGGTTCAGATGAATCATTAATTACTGCACTATTAATTATAACTTTTTTTATATTATTTAATGATGGTATATCATACATTATATTTAATAATTTTTTTTCTATTACAGATCTTAATCCACGAGCACCAATATTTAATAATATTGCTTTTTTTGCAATAGCATGAATCGCATCATTTTGAAATTCTAATTTTATATTTTCATATTCAAATAAAGCTTGATATTGTTTAGTTAAAGCGTTTTTAGGTTCTAATAAAATTTTTATTAATCCATCTTTATCTATTTTTTCTAATGGAACGATAATTGGTAATCTACCTATAAATTCAGGAATTAATCCAAATTTAATTAAATCATCTGGATTAGCTTTTATAAATGATTGAAGTTTATTTTTTTTACAATTTTTTAATTTAATATTAAAACCAATTTTATTAGAAATATTTAATCTATCAGATATAATTTTATCTAAACCGTAAAATGATCCAGCACAAATAAATAATATATCTTTTGTATCTACTTGAATAAATTCTTCTTGAGGATGTTTTCTACCTCCTTTTGGTGGTACTGAAGATATTGTACCTTCAATTAATTTTAATAAAGATTGTTGTACTCCTTCACCAGAAACATCTCTAGTTATAGAAAGATTTTCTGATTTTTTTGATATTTTATCAATTTCATCAATATATATTATTCCTTTTTGTGCTTTTATTATATCATAATTAGATTTTTGTAATAATTTTTGAATAATATTTTCAACATCTTCACCAACATATCCTGCTTCTGTTAAAGTAGTAGCATCAGTTATAGCAAAAGGAACATCTAAAAATTTTGCTAATGTTTTAGCTAAAAGAGTTTTACCACATCCAGTAGGTCCTAATAATAAAATATTACTTTTTTCTATTTCTATATTTTTATTATTACTATATAATCTTTTATAATGATTATAAACTGCTACTGAAAGTATTTTTTTTGCTATTGTTTGATTTATAACATAATTATTTAAATAATTAAAAATTTCATGTGGTGTAGGTAATTTTTTATTATTATGTAAATAAATATTATTATTTTGATTATTAAACTCTTCTTGAAGCATGTTATTACATAAAAAAATACATTTATCACAAATATAAACAGAATTTCCAGATATTAATTTATTAACTTCATTTTGATATTTTCCACAAAAAGAACAACATAAAAAATTATTTAATTTCTCTTTGTTATTTACCATTAAATACCTCATTTATAAATAAACAGTAAAATTTATATTTTATTAATAATATTAATCTTATTTATGACTAGATATAATATTATCTATAAGACCATATTTTACTGCTTCTTCAGCAGATAAAAATCTATCTCTATCAGTATCTTTTTCAATAAGATCAATTGATTGACCAGTATGAAATGACATTAGTTTATTTATATGTTTTTTAATTCTCAAAATTTCTTGAGTATGAATTTCAATATCTGTTGCCTGTCCTTGATAACTACCTATTGGTTGATGTATCATCATTCTTGCATTAGGTAGACAAAATCTTTTATTTTTTTTACCTGATGAGAGTAAAAAAGCAGCCATTGAACATGCTTGTCCTATACATATAGTACTAATATCTGGTTTTACAAATTGTATTGTATCATATATTGACATTCCTGATGTTATAGTACCTCCTGGACTATTTATATAAAGATATATATCTTTATTAGAATTTTCTGATTCTAAAAACAATATTTGAGCAACTATTAAGTTAGCCATATTATCTTCAATATTTCCTATAAGAAAAATAATTCTTTCTTTTAATAATCTAGAAAAAATATCGTAAGATCTTTCTCCTCGAGAAGTTTGTTCAATAACCATTGGAATCATATTTAATTTATTTTTAATAAAATTTTTTTTATTTTTTGTGTATAACATTATTTATCCTTTATTTCTGTATAAATTTATTTTTTTATATAAAATAATTATATATATTTCATTTAATAATTATATATTAAGCATTAATTTTATTTTAAATTTATATTTGAATATTCATTTTTTATATTTTTATAACTATATTGAATTTTATTTATTAACATTGTTTTTAAAATTACTTGAATTGCTTGATGTTCTAATATTGAATTATACAATCTTTGTGTTAAATTTTTATTTGTTAAATAATATTTAATTATTTTTTGTAATTGAGTATTATCATAAAAATATGTATAACAAGATAATTCTTCATAGATAAAATTAGTTATTAAATTTTTATTAAGTTGAATTTTAAAATCAGTAATAATTTTGTTTATTAACATTTTTACTAAAGTATATTTTTTAGCTTTTTCATATAAAACATTTAAATTTAATGTACTAAATTTATCTTTATTTTTTTTGTATATATTATTAATATAATTAAATTCTGAATTTACTAAACATGATGGTAATTTAATTTTTTTATGTAAATTAACTAAAATATCTATTATTTTGTATTTAATAATACAACGAATCATTTTATCTGTTTTAAATTGTAATTGATTTTTAACTATTTTATATAAATCTTCAAAAGTAAAATTAGTAATAGCATTAGAATTAAATGTATTTTGTTTATTTGTAAATAAAGTTTTATGATTTTCTACTTTTTTAATTAATATAGAAAAAATTTGTTGTGTTCCAACTAATTTTTTATCAGGATAATTATTAGAGATTAATACTTTAATATTAAATTTATCTCCACTTTTTTTTCCAATAAGACTTTGTTCTATATTAGGTATTAATTTCCATTTATTAGATAAAAATAATTTGATATTAGTAAAGATTTTTTTTTTCTTATTATTAATATAAATAAATATATCAATAATTACTCTATCTGATATATTAGCTATTTGATTTTTTTTATCTGTCCATATAGTTTTTTTATTATAAAATTTATAAATGTAATGATTAATATCATTAATATCAATTTTCACTATTGGTATATCTATTTTTAAATTATTTAATTTTAATAAATCAAATTTAGGATAAATTTGGAATGTTACAATAAAAGTAAAATCTTTATTTATTTCATATTTATCAAAATTATATTTAGGAATACCTATTATATTTATTTTTTTAAATTGAATTTCTTTTAAAAATCTTTTTTCCATTAAATTATTTAATACATTTAATTGTACTGATTTTTTATAAAGATTATTAATAATATTTAAAGGTGCTTTCCCTTTGCGAAATCCTTTAATAATTTTATTTTTTGATAAATATTTTAATTCTTTTTGAATAATATTTTCTATATTTTTACTATCAAGTTTAAGAATAATCTTATTATTTATATCTTGTAATTCTAAATCGTACATAATTTTATAACCTTATATACATATTATATTTAATAATTTATATTAAATATTTTTTGAAAATTAAATTTTTTTTTATTAATATTTTAATTGTTCAAAAAAATAGGTATTGTGTATTTTAATTTTTTCCATTCTGTAATAGTGTAAGTACATAATGATAATGAATGAATATTATTTAATTCTTTAGTTAAAACACTATATACAAATCTATGGCGAGTAATAAAACGTTGATTAATAAAATTATCACTTACTATAATAATTTTAAAATTTCTTTTAATATTATTTAAATAATTATTTTTATAATTAATTTTTAAATATACAGGATTAAATATAATTTTTAATTTATTTTCTATTTGTGTTTTAAACATAATTTTTACTTTGTTAAATTAAATTTAATATGGATTAAAATATATTAATATTTTTTAATGCAAAAAAATATTAATAATAAGTTTATTATATTTATGAAAATTTAAATAAAAAATTAATAATTTTTTATTTAAATAAATGTATTTTACTAAATATAAAAAATATAAATCTAATATTTTTTCATTTCAGAAATAACAAATTTTATTGTAGTAGAATTTCCCACTAATATGTTTTGTGAATATTTATAATTACAATTACCTATAAAATCTGTTATCAATCCTCCTGATTCTTTTATAATAAGTTCACCAGCAACAAATTTATCAAAATTAGTAATATTATTACTTATATAACAATTAATTCTATTAGCAGCTAAATATGCTAAATCTAAAGATAAAGAACCACTAATACGAAAATATAATAAATTATCTATAAATAATTTAATTAAATTGATGTTTATATTTTTTTTAAAAGTTAAATTTTTATTTAAAGCAAATAATATATTACCATTTAAATAGTCATTAATACGTAATCTATAACCATTTAATTGAGCATCTTGTCCTCTAATAGCTGTAAACAAATCATTTTTTAATGGATCATAAATTAATGATATTTCAGTTTTATCCTTTGTACAAATAGCAATAGAAGTAGCAAAATGAGGTAATTTATTTATAAAATTTATAATTCCATCTAAAGGATTTATAATCCATTTAGTTTTTTTATATTGAATAATAAAAATTCCTTGTTTATTAACAATAATAATTTTTTTTGAATATATATCATAAAATTTTTGTAAAATAATATTTTTTATACTTTTATTTATTTTTTGCATAAAAACATCAATATTTATTTTTTTATTAAAAATTTTAGTTGTTTGTATCTCATAATTTTTAATAATAATATTACCAATTTCACGAATTATACGTATAGCAATATTAAGCATAGGACGCATATATAGTTCTCATTAAGTATTAGTATATAAATTAAATAATATTTTAAATATATATTTAAAATTTATTAAACACACAGTATTGTATTTTTTTATAAAAAGTTATTTATATATAATATATTGTAATTTTTTTCAAAAGATATTATAAAATATCTTTTATCAATAATAAATTTAATTAATTTTTATGTTTAAAATTACTAGTGCAGCAGAAAAATATCTTTATTATTTATTATCTTTTAAGAAAAATAAACAAATTAGAATTAGAATTTTAATAAATGAGAATAATTCTTTTACAGGAAATGTTTATTTTTGTGATAAAAAAGAAATAAAAGATACTGATTTTGAAATTAAATTAAAAAATTTTTCTATATTTATCAAAAAAAATAATCTTAAATTATTACAAAAATTAAAATTAGATTTAATTAATGATAATTTAAGTAAAAAATTATTATTTACAATAACACAAAATAATATTAATAAAAATAATAAAAATTTAATTTTTTTAAAAGAAAAAATTACTTTATTTTTAAAAGAAAAAATTAATCCTAAACTATTAAACCATGGTGGTTATGTAATTTTAAAAAAAATTACTTTAGATTATTTATTAATGTTAGAATTTTATGGAGGTTGTAGAGGTTGTTCTATGATTAATAATACTTTTAAATATTGGATTGAAAAAGAATTATTAAATAATTTTAGTGAAGTAAAAGGTATTTTAGATGTTACGAAACATGATATTAATAAGTTTTCTTATTATTAATAAATAATTTGATTATGATAAATTTATATTAAAATATAAATTTTATATATAAAAATATATTCTTACTATTTATTTATGATAAATATTTAGCTTTTTATATATAAATATATTAAAATATATATAAAAAGGAAAAAATATGCCAGTAATAGTTCCAGAAAAACTACCTGCTATTGATTTTTTAAAAAAAGAAAATATAATTTTATTAACTAAACCTAAAAATTATAAAAAAATATTTTGTTCAAAAAAAATTATTATTTTAAATCTTATGTTTAAAAAAATAAATACGGAAAATCAACTTATTAGATTATTATCGCATTCTCCTTTATTAATCAATTTATCTTTTTTAAGTATAAATGATTGTCAATCTAATAATATATCTTCTATAAAACATACAAAAAAATTTTATTTTACTCTAGAAGAAATTTATAATGAATATTTTGATGGATTAATTATTACTGGTGCTCCTTTAGGACTAATCGATTTTTCTCAAATTAGATATTGGAAAAAATTTATAAAAATAATAACATGGGCAAAAAATCACGTACATTCTATTTTATCTATATGTTGGTCAGTACAAGCAATATTAAATATATTATATGATATTCCAAAAAAAAATAATAAATTTAAATTATCAGGAATATTTAAACATAAAATTTTATTTAAAAATAATCTTTTAACAAAAGGATTTGATGATTATTTTTTTGTTCCACATTCTAGATATGCTAATTTTTCTATAGATATAATAAAAAATTATACAGATTTAAATATTTTATCTGTGTCTAAAAAAGCAGGAGCTTATTTACTAACTAGTAATAATAAAAAATACACTTTTATAACCGGTCATCCAGAATATGATGCTGAAACTATAGCTGAAGAATATAAATATGATTCCAATATTAATTTAAAACCTTTAATTCCATTTAACTATTTTCCTAATGATGATATTTTATTAGTTCCTAAAGTTAATTGGAGAAGTCATGGTAATTTATTATTTTCTAATTGGTTACATTATTTTGTTTGTTAAAATATTTATATTTTAATTATTTATCAATTATAAAAATATATTATTTCATTTTATTATTAATAGGATAAAACTAATGTTAGCGAGTAAATATTTATTTTTTACATCTAAAAATACAATAAAAAGTAACAAAATGGATAGTTATTATCTAATGATAAAAGCTGGTATGATTAAAAAATTATCTTCAGGAATATATACTTGGTTACCTACAGGTTTAAGAGTTATTAAAAATTTAAAAAAAATAATACGTCATGAAATGAATAATATAAATTTTATTGAAATTTTAATGCCTATAATACAACCTAGTTGTATATGGGAAATTAGTGGACGTATTCATGATTATGGAGATGAGTTATTTAAAATTATAGATCGTAATAAAAAAAATTTTTTTTTAGGTCCTACACATGAAGAAGTAATTACTTATTTAATTAATAATGAAATACAATCATATAAAAATTTGCCTTTAAGTTTATATCAAATACAAGTAAAGTTTCGTGATGAAATTAGATCTCGTTTAGGAGTAGTACGTTCTAAAGAATTTTTAATGAAAGATGGATATTCTTTTCATATTAATGAAGAATCTTTAAAAAAAACATATAATATTGTATTAAATACATATAAAAAGATTTTTGATTTAATTAAATTAAAATCTTATATTGTCAAAGGAGATAATAGTTTTATAGGTGGCAAAATTTCTCATGAATTTCACATATTATCTAATAATGGTGAAGATTCTATTATCTTATCAAAAGATGGATATGCATATAATATTGAATCGTTAAAATTTTTTATACCTCAAATAAAATTAAATATTAATATAAAACTATTAACTAAACAATTAATAGAAATTGACAAATCAATAAATTTTAAATATATTGCTAAAAAACTTAATTCATCTAATAAAAATGTTATTAGAACTATTATAGTTAAAACAACAGAAAAAAAATTTCCTTTCATTGCTTTATTAATTAGAAGTGATTATGAAATAAGTATTAGTAAAATAGAAAAATTAAATAAAAATATATTAAAACCATTATATATATTATCTAATAAAGAAATTATTAACTTTTTTAAAATTAATAAATATTCTTTAGGTCCTATAAATTTAAACATACCTATAATTGCTGATTATTCTATTATTTCTATGAATAATTTTATAATAGGTTCAAATATTAATAATAAATATTATATAAATATTAATTGGAAAAGAGATTTACCTATACCAAAAAATATTCAAGATATTCGTAAAATATATAATAAAGAAATTATTTTTAATAAAAAAAATTCAATCAAAATTAAAAAAAGTATTGAAATAGCTCATATTTTTCAACTTGGAACAAAATATTCTAAATTAATGAATGCTTATATACAAAATAAAAAAGGAAATAAGGTTCCTTTGTATATGGGATGTTATGGTATTGGAATTTCTCGTATAATTGCTTCAATTATAGAACAAAATCATGATATACATGGAATTTGTTGGCCTTCATTACTTGCACCATTTAAAGTAGCAATAATACCAATTAATATGTATAAATATAGTTTAATTAAAGAAGTATCTTTAAATATTTATCAAAAAATTATTTCTATTGGAATAGAAGTAATTTTAGATGATAGACAAGAAAGTCCTGGAGTTATGTTTGCTGATATAGATCTTATAGGTATACCACATATAATTATTATTAGTACCAATAATATTAATAATAATAATGTTGAATATAAGTTTCGAAAAACAGGAGAACAAAATATAATACCTATTAATGAAATTGTTGATTTTATTTCAAATAAAGAAAAATTTAACTAATATTTTTTTTATTCCAAAAAATAAAATTTTTTTCTTTATTATTAGATCCTTCTAAAGTTACTATATTATTTTTTAATTCAGCAATAAATAAATTATTATAAAATAATAATGGGATATTATCTCTTTCCCATATAGGAATATTTAATTTTTTCCATATATCATGTATTTTAATTTTTTTTTTAATATGTTCTGAAAAAAAATATTTTCCGGTAATATAAAATTTTATATATACTTTTTCTTTATTTTTAGGTTTTCTTACTTGAAGAGTATTTTTTTCACATTTATTTAAAAAAAATAATTTTCCTAAATTATTAGGTAATGTTAATGGAAATAATATATTATTCCAATAATAAATTTTATTTTTTAAAGTAAAATAATTTTTTATACAATATAAATAAGAATTATATTTTCTAATTTGATAAATACCTATTTTTAGGTAAGATTTATAATCTGATTTAGAACAAACAATATTTTTCCATATTATAGATAATATTTTGTTAGAAGGTATTTGACATTGATTATATTCTATCCATTTTTTAATTATGGAATTTCTTTTTACAAAACTATATTTATATAAAGGAATTAAAAATAAACTATTATTAGATTGTATTAGTTTTTTCATAACAGAGTTTAATAATTCTGTTATTAATTCTTCTTGTTCACGACAAATGGATGAAGTTTTTAATACAGATTTTTTAAAAAAAGGCCATCGATAATGTATTTGGGGTAAAATTACATTGCGTAAAAAATTTCTGTCATATTTATTATCTAAATTACTTTGATCGTCTATCCAATTTAAATTATTATTTATAGCATAATGTAATAATTTTTTACGACTTATATCTAATAAAGGACGAAATAATCTTAACTTATTGATAATATGTATTTTAGATATACCTGATAATCCTTTTAAACCACTTCCTCTTTTTAAAAATAATAAAATAGTTTCATAATGATCATCTAAATGATGAGCTGTTACTATAATTTCGTTATTTTCAATAAAATTATTGAATATTTTATATCGTTCTATACGTGCTCTTTCTTCAATATTACCTTTTTTATTATTTAAAATTATATTTTTACATATAAATGGTATATTCCATTTTTTACATTGTAAAAAACATGTTTTAGACCATTGATTTGAATAAAAATTTAGATTATGATTTACGTGAATAGCTCTTAATTTTATGTAAGGATATATTTTACGTAATTTTACTAAATTATATAATAAAACTGTAGAATCTAATCCTCCACTATATGCTACCAAAATTTTTGGAAATTTATGTAAAATAAATTGTGTCTTTTTTTTAAAAATCATATTTATGATATAATAACTTTATTATAAATTTTAATTTTAAAAAATATTATTTTATATTTATTATAAATAAATTTTATTTATTAAAATTTAATTTTAATTGTAATTTATTTTGTTCTAAAATATATTTTAATTTGTTTAACAAAATTTCATTAATTAATATTTTGTATGTTTGATTATGATATATTTCTATACTATTATTTTTATAATAAAAATATATAGGTATACCTTTAACATTAATATTTTCCAATAAAAAATTTTTTAAAATATTGAAAAATTTTTTATTGGAAAATATTAATTTATCTTGAATCAGTATTGATATACTGTATATATGTTTTTTATGAAAATTTTCAATATCTATTATATTATTTCCTTGAAACTTAATTTTTTTTGTAAAATAATCAAAAAATAAAAATCCTTTTATAATAAGAATATTTTCTAATTTTATTAAAAAAGAAAATTTATTAAAAACATCTAATGTTAAGTTAACTTCTATCATTTCTGTATGATCATCAATATCAAAAGCTACTATTTTATTTTTTTTCATATTATAAATATAATGTATATTACTAATAACTCCTGCTATTTTAAAATTTAAATTATTTTTATCAAAAAAAAATTTTATATTTTTAATATTATTAATTTTATAAAAAAAATTTATTTCTTTAAAATATTCAATAAAAGGATGACCAGATAAGTAAAAACCTAAAGTATTTTTTTCTTGTAAAAATTTTTCTTTATTTGACCAAATAAAATCTAAATCATCTATAATATTTTGTTTTTTACTGATCAAACTAAACATATCTATTTGACCTGATTTTTTTATTTTTAAATATTGTCGTGCTATTCGTATATTTTCATTTAATTTATTAAATAGAATACCTCTATTGTATTTAAAACAATCCATTGCACCTGAAGTTATTAATTTTTCTATAATTCCTTTATTAATTTTTTTAAAATTTGTATTTATACATAAATTTACTATTGATTTATAAAAACCATATTTTTCTCTAGTATTTAAAATATGTTTTGCTTGATATTTACCTATTCCTTTTATCGCTCCAAAACCATATATAATATTACCTTTTTCATTTACATGAAATTCATAAATACTAGTATTAATATTAGGTGGTAATAAATTTATTTTAAGATTCCAACATTCATTGACTAAATTAACAATTTTTTTTATATTATCCATTTCTGATGTTAATACAGCTGCCATAAATGCTGCTGGATAGTATACTTTTAACCAAAGTGTTTGATATGATATTAATGCATAACCTACAGAATGAGATTTATTAAAACCATAAGCAGCAAAATTTTCTAAAAAATCAAAAATTTTCATTGATAAATCAGTATTAATATTAAGTTTTTTTGATCCCTTTAAAAAATTAGATCTTTGTTTTAACATTTCTTTATGTTGTTTTTTACTAATTACTCTGCGTAAAATATCAGCTTTACCTAAACTATATCCAGCGAGTACTTGTGCTATTTTCATAACTTGTTCTTGATATAAAATAATACCATATGTAGATTTTAATACTGATTTCAATTTTTTATGTTGCCATTTAATATTTGGATAAGAAATAATTTCTTTACCATGTTTTCTATTAATAAAATTTTCAACCATACCAGATTGTAACGGACCAGGACGAAAAAGAGCTAACAAAGAAATAATATCTTCAAAATTATCTGGTTTTAATCTTTTTATTAAATCTTTTATACCTTTAGATTCTAATTGAAATATTGCAGTTGTATTAGCTGTTCTTAAAAAAGAATATACTTTTTTATCATTTAAATTAATAGAATTAATATCAATTAAAATTTTATTTTCTTTTATATTTTGTTTATTAATTATTTTTAGTGTATGATCAATTACAGTTAATGTTCTTAATCCTAAAAAATCAAATTTTACTAATCCAATATCTTCTATATCATTTTTGTCAAATTGAGTAACTATATTTTCACCTTCACTATCACAATATATAGGAGTAAATTTTGTTATTTTAGACGGTGCTATAACAACACCACCTGCATGTTTACCAACATTACGAATAGTACCTTCTAATTTTAAAGAAGTATTTACTAAATCTTTTACATTATTATCTGATTTATATAAATTAGACAATTTTTTATTTATAATAAAAGCTTTTTTTAAACTCATACCAATATCTAAAGGAATTAATTTTGAAATACGATTAACAAAATCGTAAGGATATCCTAATACCCTTCCAACATCTCTAATTACTGCTTTAGCAGTCATAGTACCAAATGTTATAATCTGAGATACTTTTTCGTAACCATATATATTTTTTACATGTTCAATTACTAAATCTCTTTTTTCCATACAAAAATCAATATCAAAATCTGGTAAAGATATTCTTTCAGGATTAAGAAATCTTTCAAAAATTAAATCGAATTTTATTGGATCAATATTAGTAATATTTAAACAATAAGCAACTAATGATCCAGCACCAGAACCTCTAGCAGGTCCAATAGGTATATAATTATCTTTAGACCATTGAACAAATTCCATAACTATAAGAAAATAACTAGGAAAACCCATTTGATTAATAACATCTAGTTCTTTTAATAATCTTTTTTTATATATATTTTTTTTAAAATGTCTTATTTTATTATCAGGAAATAAAGTTTTTAAACGATTTATTAATCCAATTTTTGCTTTTTTTATAAGAAGATCTTTATTATTTACACAATTTCTAAATTTAGGTAAAAAATGTTTACCTAAAGTTAAAAAAACATTACACCTCTTTGCTATTTCTATACTATTTTCTAATGATTCAGGAATATCATAAAACAATTCATTCATTTCTTTAGAACTACGAAAAAATTGTTCTGAACTATAATTAGATTTTTTTTTAAATTGATTTAAAGTATATCCTTTATTAATAGATACACGAATTTCATGAGCTAAAAAATCTTTTTTGTTTAAAAAACAAACATCATTTGTAGCAACAACAGGTAAATTAAAATCATTAGCTATATTTAAAATTAAATATATATATTTTTCTTCGTTAATACGATTAGTACGAGTCAATTCCAAATAAAAGTTATTTGGAAAATATTTTTTGTAAAAATTAATAATTTTTTTAACTAAAAAAATATTTTTACTTAAAATATTTTTTCCTATATCACCTTTAACACCTCCTGATAATATAATTAAACCTTTATTATATTTTACTAACATTTTATATGTTATAAAAGGTCCTATCATATTATCATAACCATCTTTATAAGCATCAGATATAAGTAGTTTTAAATTATGATAACCAATATTATTTTTTGCTAAAATTGTTATTGTAGTAAAATAATTATGTAAATTAATACAATTTTTTACTATAAACTCAGATCCAATAATTGCTTTAATTCCTGAACTATGAGCTTTTTTATAAAATTTTATTAATCCAAATATATTAGTAATATCCGTAATAGCTAATGCAGGCATATTAAATTCAACTGTTCTTTGAACTAAATGTTCAATTTTTGCTAATCCATCTTTCATAGAATAATCGCTATGAACATGCAAATGAATAAAATTTTTTTTGTTCATTTTATATATAAGTGATTTATTAATAATATTAATATTTATATTAAATATATATTTAATGCTAAAAAATTTATTTAGCATTAAATAATGTTTTAAAAAATTTTTTTGATTTAAATTTAAGTTTTATTTATAAATAAATTTTATTAATTATATTTTACATTTTATTTATAATAAGTAAAATTTAAAATTTTATAAAAAAATTATTTTAACTATGTTTTTAATGATTTAATAATATATTATTAAATTTTTTTTAATAAAATACTTTATAAAAAATTAAATCAAAAAATATAATATATATTATTATAATTCTATTATAACAAAAATTATTAAAAAAAATTTTATATTTATATAATATAAATATAAATATTTATTTAAATTAAAACTAAAATTAATTATTATTATAATTTACCTATATTAAATTGAAATTGTTCAATTTGATCTTGATCATATTTTATTAAAGGATATGCATAAGAAAAAACTATTGCTCCAAAAGGAGAGTTCCATTTAAAAGACATACCAATAGAAGATCTCATATTAGTTAATATATTTACTTTAGAAAATTTATATAATTTTATTAAATAATCATTTTTAATTAAAGTATCCCAAATATTTCCAATATCTAAAAAAATAGAAGTACGTATATTTTTTGAATATGGTTTTTTTATAAAAGGAAATGGAAAAATAATTTCAGTGCTAAAATCAACTATTAAATTTCCTCCAATATAGTCATTAGATGTACAAACTATATGTTTATTTTTACAAAAATGTTTTGAAGAATTATAATATATTGCTTTTGGACCTATATGATTTATTTTAAAACCCCGTAATGTTTCTTGTCCACCTAAAAAAAAATTTTTATTGTAAGGAAAATTACCATTTGAAAAACCATTTCCATATCCAATATTATTTTTAAATAAAAAAATTAATTTTGAAAAATTATTTAATTTATTATTTTGGATAACAGAATATAAAGGGACATATGTAGAATTACACAAATTTATTTTATAATAATAACTTTTAGATATTGGAATATTAAATATTATATTTAATATACTTAAGTTACCTTTTGTTGGTAAAAATTTATCATTTAAAGTATTTAAAATAAATGAATTATTTAAATTTAAATTATTTATAATATACATATTAGAATTATTTAAATTAAATTTATAACCTATTTTTTTTAAATAATTCCAAACAGATATTTGAGGTTTAACATCTAAAAAATTATTAATATTATATTCAAGATTATTCTGTATTTTTAAATTCTTACTAAGTGGATAAGTTAATATCCCTGAAATACCTCTACTTTTATTTATAAGATTAGAATTTTTTATTTTTAGATTATGAAAAAATAATTTTGTACCTAAACTAATATTATTTTTTAAAAAATAAGAATTCATTAAAGAAAATTCTAAGTAAGTTTGTAATGAATCTATATTAATTTTGATATTAATATCATTTCCTGTTCCAAGAAAATTATCTTCTCCTATATCTGATAACAATGAAAAGTTATGATTAGTACTATAACCAAAATGAATATTAAACATACCACTATCACGTTCATTAACTTTATAAATTAAATCTATTGTATTGTTTAATACATGATTTTTTTTTAAAAAAATTTCTATATTATTAAAATATCCTAATAAATTTAAACGCTTTTTAGTTTGTTTTACTAAATCACTATTAAACCAAGTATTTTCCATTTGTACAGTTTCATTACGTAAAATCTTATCTTTAGTTAAATAATTTCCTAAATATTCTATTTTTCTTATAAAATATTTTTTACCTGTGTAAATATTGAATGTTATTTGAACAGAATGATTGCTTATATTTAATTTATTCAAAATTTTAATTTGAGGATATAAATATCCATTTTTTCCTAAAACATTTATTATTTTATTTTTACATTGTATAATTTTATTATTATTATATAAATCTCCTGATTTAATCTCTGTTAAATTTTTTATTTTATTTAAAAATTCTTTTTTATTAATTATATATATAATATTACTAAATAAAAATTTTTTATTTTCATTAATTTTTAAAGTAATATATATATTTTTTTTATTTTTTGAAAAACTATGAGAAATATATTCTATCTTGAAAAGAGCAAATCCTTGATTTAAATAAAAATTTTTTAAATTTTCAATAAAATTATGTATATATTGTGTATGGTAATTATTATTGAAAAAAAAATCTATAAAAGATTTTCTAGAGTTCCATTTTGAATAATATAATAAATATTCTTTAGGATAAAAATGATTTCCTAAAATATTAATTTGTTTAATTTTTGATATTACTCCTTCATAAATTATGAATTTAATAATAACATTATTATTTTGTGTATTTTTAATAATTTTAATTTTAACTTTAGAATTAAACATTCCATTGTCTAAATAAATATGTTCTATTTGTTTTTTAACAAAAAATAATGTTGGATAGTCAATTATAATTCCTTTGGTTATTCCAATATTATTAATCATATTTAATAATATATCATTTTTCAGTAATTTATTACCACTAAAAAAAATATTAGAAATAATAGGCTTTTCTACAAATTTAATTACTATATGATTTTTATTTCTAAAAATATTGATTTTTTCAAAAATACCAATATCGAATAACATATGAACTAATTTAGTTAAATCTTCATTTTTAATATAATCTCCTTTTTTTATAGGTAAATTTTGCATTATATTATTTTTATTAAATTTATCTAATCCAAAAATTGTAATTTTATTTATATAAAAAATATTGTTTTGATTATAATCTATAGTTTTACAATAAATATTATTACTAATAATTAATATTATACATAAAATAAAATATTTAATTTTTTTTATGTGGAATAAAAATTCCTGTTTATAATTGTGAAAAATCATTGATCAATGCAATCCCCATAATTAAGAATAAAAATATTAAACTAATATTATATATTAATTCTTGTGTTCTTTTTGATAACTTATGACCTGTAATTTTAGTATATAATAAAAAAGATATTTGACCACCATCTAACACTGGAATAGGTAATAAATTTATTATACCGAGATTAATACTAATTAAAGCTAAAAACATAAAATAATATAAATAATTATCACGAGATAATATTCCAGCATTACGTGCTATTGAAATAGGACCATTAATACTATGAAAACTTATACTTCCATGAAATAAATTAGCAATAATTACTAACATTAATTTAATTAATATGTAAGTTTTACTGATTGCTTTAATAAAAGATTGGTAAATGTTATACTTATATATTGTAAGTCCAGTATTATCTCTATAATGTAATATTTGTGGAATTAATCCTATAAATCCATTTTTTTTATTATATAAATATTCTTTATTAGGATTCAAAATAATATTTATATTTTTTTTATTTCTTTTTACAGTAATTAAAATAGATTTATTAATATTATTAGAAATAATTTTTTGAAAATTATACCAATTTGTAAAATTTTTATTTTGTATTTTTACAATTTCATCTCCTACATAAAATTTTGCTTTTTCTGCAGGTGATTGAGTAATTATTTGAGTAATAATAGGATATATTATAAAACCTTTTGGTAAAATACCTAAACTAGTTATTAAATTATTTTTATTATTTTTAATAAAATTTTTTGTAAGAATTATTTTCTTTTTAGATAGAATATCTGAATATATATTACTGACTTCTAAATCAATAAAATCTTTATGTACATTTTGAATTAATATTGTATTAACAGTATCCCAATCAGAGGTTTTTATTCCATTAATCTTTTTAATTATTGTATTA
This sequence comes from Enterobacteriaceae endosymbiont of Plateumaris consimilis, assembly GCF_012563145.1. Classification (NCBI taxonomy): domain Bacteria; kingdom Pseudomonadati; phylum Pseudomonadota; class Gammaproteobacteria; order Enterobacterales; family Enterobacteriaceae; species Enterobacteriaceae endosymbiont of Plateumaris consimilis. The sequence continues at coordinate 272,107 of NZ_CP046230.1, forward strand.
GGAGTTAAACCAGCAGTATCTGCTAATGAAGAATAATAAATTTCACCAATAATAGGTTTATGAATAGGTAAACCTATAAAAAAAATACTCCAATATATCATTATTGCAAATATTAAATTAAATAAAGGTCCAGAAAGTATAATTAAAAATTTTTTTAAAAAAACTAAATGATTAAAATATAATAACTTATATTTATTTATATATTTAATTTGATTAGTTGTAATATGATGATTATCAGGCATTTTTATATAACCACCTAAAGGTATTAATCTAATTACAAAACTAGTTCCATATTTATCACGATATTGTAATATTTTTTTTCCAAATCCAATAGAAAAACATTCAATATATATATTAAAATAACGTGCAACATAAAAATGTCCAAATTCATGTACCATTATTAATGTACTTAAAGTTATAATAAATATTATTATATCCCAAATAACATTAAACAACATATTAACTCCTCTAAAAATTAAAAATATAAATAGTTAACCAAAATTATAATTATTATAATAATTATAATTTTTATATGGAAACTGAATTTTTTGTTTTAGTTTATACAAAAAATAATATTCATTTTAATTAAAATTTAAAATTTTTTATAAAATATTATTTTTTAATGATTAAATTATTAATTATTACCACCAAAACGTCGTTTTCTTTTAGAAAACTCTTCTAAGGCATCTTTAAAATTTTGTTTATTAAAATCTGGCCACAATATATTAGTAAAATAAAGTTCTGAATAAGCAATTTGCCAAATTAAAAAATTACTAATACGTAATTCTCCTCCAGTTCTTATTACTAAATCTACAGGAACTACATTATTTAAACATAAATATTTAGAAAAATTGTATTCATTAATTGTTTTAGGATTTAATAAACCTTTTTTAATTTTTACAGCAATTTTTTTTATTCCTGAAATAATATCCCAACGTCCTCCATAATTAACAGCTATATTTAAAATTAATCCATTATTATTTTTAGTAAAATTTTCAGCTTTAATAATAGATTTTTGTAAATTAGCATTAAATTTACTAATATTACCAATAATTTTTAAACATATATTTTTATTTTTAAAATTTATTGTTTCATTATTTAAAATTTTAGTAAATAAATTCATTAAAAATTGAATTTCATCAACGGATCTTTTCCAATTTTCACTACTAAAAGCATATAATGTTAATACTTTTAATTTATAATATAATGCATAATTAATAATTTTCTTTACAGTGTTTGCTCCTTCTCTATGACCTAAAAATTGCCATATTTTTTTTCTTTTTGCCCATCTTCTATTACCATCCATAATAATAGCTACATGATTTGGATAAGATGTATTTTTTATTTTTAAATCTATTTTATTAATTATCATTTTAATTATAATATTAAAATATTAATGTATTTTTTAATTAAATTAATGTATTTCTAAATTTATTTTTTAATATATATTTAGTATATTTACGCACATAGTTATCTATCCATAATATATCATGAATAGATTTAGGATTGTTAAAAGACAATGTATTCATTATAGTATGATTTAAAAAAGAAATATCATTGAACGATATTTCTTCTTTAATAAAAGATTTTATAGCTATTTCATTTGCAGCATATAATATTATTGATGAAGAAATATTTTTTGTATAACAAACTTCAATTGCTAATTTTAAACAAGAATATTTTATAAAATCTGGTTTTAAAAATGTTAAAAATTTTAATTCATGTAAATTAATTTGTTTAACTCCAGAATTTATTTTAATTGGCCAATTTATCATACTAGCAATAAAAACACGTATATCAGAAATACTTAATTGTGTTGAAATACTACTATCTTTAAATTTTACCATAGCATTAATTTTTGATTCAGGATGAATAACAATTTCTATTTGATTTTTTTTTGCATTAAATAAATATTTACTAGCTATATATTCTAATCCTAAATTCATCATAGTAGCTGAATTAATTATTGATTTTTTTTTCATATCACTGTGATTATATTTACATACATCTTTTATACTAATATATTTAAATTTTTTTTTAGGAGTATGTAAAAAAGGACCACCAGAATTAGTAAGAATAATTTTTTGAATATTATTTTGGTTAAAATCACAAAATCCTAATTGTTTTTGTATATTTATAGGCATCATTTGAAAAACAGAACTATGATTTTTATTCAAAGGTAAAATTTTAGCTTGAAATTTTTTTGCTTCATACATTAAAATATTTCCAGAAATTACAATTAATTCTGTATTTGCTAATAATACATTTTTTCCTGCTCTAATAGCAGATAGTACAGATAAGAATCCTGCTGTTCCATTTATAGCAGCAATGACTTGATCTACATCATCTAAAGATGCTAATTGTTCTATTTTTTGTTCACCAAATAAAATTTGTGTTTTTATTTCAGTATTAGATAAATTATTTTTTAATTTTTCAGCAGCATTTTTACTTAACATAGCTGCATAGTCAGGATTAAATAAAATACATTGTTTAGTCATTAACTCTACATTACTATGAGAAACTAATACTTTAATTTTAAATAATTCAGGATTTGTTAGTACTACAGATAAAACATTTCTTCCTATATATCCTGTTGAACCTAATATAGTTAAGTATTTCATACTGTCCAATTATGATATTGAAAATAAAATATTTAATAAATTAAATTTTTATTTAAAATTTAATAATTCTTTTTCTTTTTTTTTAAAAATATCAGATATATACTTTATATAATAAGTTGTTTGTTTTTGAATATCTTTATATAATTTTTTTTCTTCATTTTTACTTATTTTTTTTTCTTTTAAATAAAACTTAATTTTATTATTAGAATCTCTTCTAATATTACGTATATTAATACGATTTTGTTCTGTTTCTTCTTTTATTATTTTAATCATATTAATTCGTCTAGTTTCTGTAAGAGGTGGTATTATAACATAAATATTATTTGATGTTATCAATTTAATGCTTAAATTTAAATTTGCTGATAATATAGCTTTTTCGATTTTTTTTAAAATTAAAATATCAAAAGGTGTAATTTTTAAAGTATTTGAATTTTCTACTACTATAGATGCTATATATTTAATTAAAATAAATTTATTAGAAATTTTAATATTAATTTTATCAAGTAAATGTGGAGAAATTCTACTAATATATAGTGTATTAATTTTATTTTTAAAGATATCTAAACATTTTTTCATATTATCTTCATTATTTTTTAATATATAATTATACATATTATTATTCCATATATTTAAATTTAATTATAATGATATTATCGTACCTTCTGTTTCTCCAGTAAGAATACGATATAGAGATCCTGATTTATTAATATTAAATATATGAATCGGAATATCATAATCACGAGCTAAAATAAAAGCAGTATCATCCATTACTTGTATTTTTTTCTTTAAAACACAATCATATGTTAATTTACTATAAAATTTTGCATCATAATGTTTTTCTGGATCTTTAGAATATACTCCATTAACTTTTGTTGCTTTTAATATAGCATTAGCTTCTAGCTCAATTCCTCTTAAAGAGGCAGTTGTATCAGTTGTAAACAAAGGATTACCGATACCCCCTGATAATATCATTATATTATCATTGATTAAACTTCTAGCTTTTATTATATCATATTCATCACAAATACCATTAATTTTTATAGAGGACATTAAATATATATTTTTAAAATAAAGTTTCATGGAATTATATAATGCTAAACCATTTATTATAGTTGCTAAAATTCCCATTTGATCAGCAATTATACGATCAAGATTATTATTTAAAACAATAGATTTACCTCTAAATAAATTTCCTCCACCTATTACAATACCAATTTGTATACCTAAAGGTAATATTTTTTTAATTTCTTCAATTATATAATTTAATTGATTAATATTTATAGTTATACTTAAATCATGTTTATCCTGTAAAAATTCACCACTAATTTTAATAATTACTCTTTTATAAATTAAGCTATTTTTTATCTTCATAATATTAATTACATATAATTAAAATTTTTTATTTATTTTTTATGTTAAAATATATAAGTATAACAATTAATTTAAAGTATTTTTTCACCTAATTCAAAACGTATAAATTTAGAAATAAAAATATTATTTTTATTTAAATATTGTAATACTGTTTGATTACTATCAAATAAAAATTGTTGATTAATTAAAGTTATATTATTTATAAATTTATTTATACGTCCAGTTACTATTTTTTCTATTATATTAGAAGATTTTTTAAATTGTTTTGCTATTTCCATTTGTAACTTATATTCATTTTGAATAATTTTTTTAGATACATCTTTTTTACTTATATATTGTGGTTTTAATACAGCTATATGCATAGCTATTTTTTTTATTATTAACAGATTATTTATATTAGATTGTACTATTACACCAATACGTTTACTATGATGCAGATATTTTCCTATAAAGTTTCCTTTAATTATACCTAAACGATTAATAATAATATTTTCTTTCATAAGACCGATTAATTTTATTCTTTTTTCTTCAAAAATGTTTTTTATTTTAGTTATATTAGTAATTTTTTTTTCAAAAGAATATTTAATTATATTTTTAGCAAAATTTTTGACCAAACTATGTTTGGCAACAAAATCTGTTTGAGTATTTATTTCTAATAAAATTCCATAATTGTTTTGTACAAAATCTGTAATAAATCCTTCTTTTGTTATAAGAACTGATTTTTTTATAGATTGTACTTTTAAAAATTTACGAAGATAATCTATAGCTAATTTTATATTACCATTGGTTTCTATTAATGCTTTTTTGCATTCCATAATACCTATACCAGTAATATTTCTTAATTCTTTTACTTGATTAGCAGTAATTTTAATCATTCAATATCTCTTTTATTTTTTAATAAATTTAATTATTTTAAATTTTATTTTCTAATTTTAGATTATTATTTATTATTTGACCTTCTAAAATAGCTTTTTTTGTATAAAATAAATATAATTTTATAGCACGTATGGCATCATCATTTCCAGGAATAACAAAATTAATACCTTCAGGATTTGAATTAGTATCAACAACAGCAAAAATTGGAATATGCAATTTATTTGCTTCTTTAATCGCAATTTTTTCATAATTTGCATCTATTATAAATAATGCATCAGGTAATCCACTCATATTTTTTATACCTCCTAAACTTTTTTCTAATTTTAATAATTCTCTTGTTCTAATTAATGCTTCTTTTTTTGTTAATTTAATAAAAGTACCATTTTTACTTTCAATTTCTAATTCTTTTAATTTTTTGATAGACTGTTTTACAGTTTTCCAATTTGTTAACATTCCTCCTAACCAACGATGATTTACAAAAAATTGATTACAAGTATTAGCTGTATCTTTAATTAAATTTGAAGCTGATTTTTTTGTTCCTACAAATAAAATTTTTCCTTTACGAGAACTAATTTTTTTTAGTTCTATTAAAGCTATATTAAACATAGTAATAGTTTTATCTAAATTAATAATATGAATTTTATTACGTTTACGAAAAATAAATTCTTTCATTTTTGGATTCCAATAACGAGTTTGATGTCCAAAATGTATACCAACATTAAACATTTTATTTATGGATATATCCATTATTAAACTCCTATTTATTATATTTATGTTAATTATCTGTAAAATTATTATTTTATCAGTTATTTATAATGTAATATTGATTATTATACAATTAATAATTATATTGAAAAATTAATGACTATTCTAATTAAAAATGATAAAGAAATAAAAAAAATAAATAAATCATGTCAATTGGCATCAGAAGTTCTTGAAATGATTAAAAAATATATAAAACCAGGTATTAATACAGAACAATTAAATAATATATGTCATGATTATATTATAAATGTTCAAAAAGCTAAACCTGCTACATTAGGATATAAAGGATATCCCAAATCTGTTTGTATTTCTGTTAATGATGTTGTATGTCATGGTATTTCTAATGAACGAGAACTTTTAAAATATGGTGATATTTTGAATATAGATGTAACTATATTTCATAATAATTATTATGGTGATACTTCTAAAATGTTTGTTGTTGGTGATTATATATCTAAAGAATCTAAATTATTATGTCTAACAGCTAAAAAAAGTTTATATAAAGCTATTAATATAATTAAACCTGGTATACCTTTAAATTTAATTGGTAAAACTATTCAACAATATGTTGAATCTAAAAATTTTTCTGTTGTTAGACAATATTGTGGTCATGGTATCGGAAAAAATTTTCATGAAGAACCTCAAATTTTACATTATGATTCTTATGATACTGGAATTTTATTAAAACCAGGTATGGTTTTTACTATTGAACCTATGATAAATATTGGTAAACATCATGTTTATTTAACAAATGATGGATGGACTGTAAAAACAAAAGATAAAACTTTATCTGCACAATATGAACATACTATTTTAGTTAATAATAATGGATGTAAGATATTAACAATACGTAAAGAAGAATACAACAAAATATAACAATTTATTTACTTAAATTTTTGATATAATCAAATAATAATTACTTGATTATATCAAAAAATAACTAAATAAATTTAATCGTCTAAAAAACTTTTAAGTATTTCTGAACGACTTGGATGACGTAATTTTCTTAATGCTTTAGCTTCTATTTGACGTATCCTTTCTCTAGTTACATCAAATTGTTTACCTACTTCTTCTAATGTATGATCAGTATTCATATCAATACCAAATCTCATTCTTAACACTTTAGCTTCTCTTGGAGTTAAACTAGATAAAATATTATATGTAGCTAAACGTAAACTTTCTGAAGTTGCTGATTCTAAAGGTAATTCTAAAGAACTATCTTCAATAAAGTCACCCAAATGTGAATCTTCATCATCTCCTATAGGAGTTTCCATAGAGATAGGTTCTTTTGCTATTTTTAATACTTTTCTAATTTTATCTTCTGGTATCATCATTCTATCTGATAATTCTTCAGGAGTAGGTTCTCTACCAATTTCTTGTAATATTTGTCTAGAAATACGATTTAATTTATTAATAGTCTCAATCATATGAACTGGAATACGTATAGTTCTAGCTTGATCAGCAATAGATCTTGTTATAGCTTGTCTTATCCACCAAGTGGCATATGTAGAAAATTTATAACCTCTCCTATATTCAAATTTATCTACTGCTTTCATTAAACCAATATTACCTTCTTGAATTAAGTCAAGAAATTGCAATCCTCTATTTGTATATTTTTTTGCAATAGAAATAACTAATCTTAGATTAGCTTCAACCATTTCTTTTTTAGCACGTTTAGCTTTAGCTTCACCTATTAATATTTTTTTATTAATATTTTTTATTTGATTAATAGTTAATCCAGTTTCTTTTTCAATTTTAATTAATTGTATAAAACTATTTTCTATTTTTTCAAACAAATTTTTTAATTCTAACAATGATAATTTATTATTTATTTTTAATTTTTTTAATTGATTAAGAAAATTATTTATATTAATTTTACTAGAAGTAAATAATAAAATAATTCTATTTTTAGATATTTTACATTTTTTAATACATAATTTCATTATATAATGTTCTTGTTTACGAACACGTAACATTATCGAACGCATAGTATTAACTAAAAAATCAAACTCTTTAGGGACTAAACGAAATTGTTTAAATATTTCTGCAAGATTTTGTATTTCTTTTATAGAATGATTATGATGTCTACCTTTTTCTTTTATTACAAAAGATGTAATATGATATTGATTTCTTAATTCTGAAAATTTTTCTTTAGCTAATTTAGGATCTATAATATTTTCATTATTATTTGATTGATCTTCTTCAGATAATTCTGTTTTAATATTAATAATTTTATTTAGTATAATTTCTTCATTAATATTTATATTAACAAAACCATTAATTAAATCAGATAAACGAATATTTCCTAATTCTACTTGATCATATTTTTTTAATAAATAAATAATAGCTTTCGGATATTCAACAAAAGAACACTGTACTTGATTAATACCTTCTTCTATTCTTTTAGCAATATTAATTTCACCTTTTCTTGTTAATAATTCTACTGTACCCATTTCACGCATATACATACGTACTGGATCTGTAGTTCTACCTATTTCTGAATCAATATTAGTAATAGATAATACTTGTACAACAGATTCTTCTGTTTCATTATTTATATTATCATTTTGATTTAAATCGTCTTCATCAGGAGCTTCTTCCATTATTTGAATTCCCATATCATTTATCATTTGAATAATGTCTTGAATTTGATCGGAACCAATAATATCATCTGGTAGATGATCATTAACTTCTGAATAAGTTAAATATCCTTGTTCTTTACCACGTATAACAAGAAGTTTAAACTGTAATTGTGAGTTATGCTCCATAAAAAATTCCATACTTTTACTATCATATTTTATAAGATTATTATTTTATAAAAATAAATAGAATCTAATATTCTATTCATAATTATATTATAATACAATCTAATATTTAATAAAAAATAAAATTTAATATATTTTAAAAATTTTTTCTAATTTGAACTAAATTTTTATTTAAAGACCATAATTCTTTTTTCTTTTTAAGATTTAATCCCTCTTTTCTGTCTAAAAAAATTAAATATTCCTGTCTTTCTTCTATAATATTCATTTTTAACTTATTAATTAAATGTATAAAAAATTTTTCTATTTCTTTTTCCGGAACCATATGGTTCCATATTGCTAATATTTCAAGAGGTTTTTTAAATTTTGTTCCTCTGTATTGTTCTAATATTTCTACTGTTGTTATTTTTTTTTTATTGCAAATTTGCATTAATTCAATAAAAAAATTTAGTCCAGTAATATTAGATGTTTTAAATAATTTTAATTTTGGTATAATTTTTATTAATTTAGGTTTTTGTATTAATAAACTAATTAACATTCTTACTGTTGTTTTTTTAAAATTATTTAAATAACTATTTTTTAATAATTTCTTTACATTTTTTTTTTGAATAATTAACTGATGTATTTCGAAAAAATTTAAAATACCTATTTTTTCTCCTATTGTTTTTATTAAATTAACTTGAAATATATAATCAGGAATATTATATATTAATGGTAATGCTATATTAATAAATTTAGTTTTTCCTTCACAATCTTTAAGATTTATTTTATTTATCAAAATTTTAAAAAAAAAATCTGAAAATGATAAACTATTATTAATATGTTTTTCAAATAAAATTTTTCCTTCTTTTTTTATTAAACTATCAGGATCTTCTCCATCTGGAAGTAATAAAAAATTAATTTGTTTACCATGTACCATATGAGATAAACTAATTTTTAATGAATTCCAATTAGCTTTTCTTCCAGCTTTATCCCCATCATAACAATAAATAATTTTATTAGTAATTTGAAATAACTTTTTTATATGTTCATTTGTAATTGATATTCCTAAAATTGCTACTACATATTTTATATCAAACTGAAATAAACTTATAACATCAGTATATCCTTCTACAACTAAAATTTTTTCTAATAAATTAAAATTTTTTTTTATTTCATATAATCCATAGAGTTCATTTCTTTTATGAAAAAAAATATTTTCTGGTGAATTTAAATATTTTGGTTCTTTATTTTCTAAAGATCGACCACCAAAACCAATAACTTTACCTTTTATATTTCTAATTGGAAATATTATACGATTATAGAAAATATCAAAATAATTATTTGTAATTTTATTATAAATTAATATTTTTAAATCTTTAATTAAAGATTTTTTTTTTTTTCATCGTCACATATTAAATAAATTAAATTTTTATTAGAAAAACCAATAGAAAAATCATCTAATATTTTTTTATTAAAACCACGATTTAATAAATATTGATAAGCTTTTTTTCCTAATGAAGAGTTTACTAAAGAATCTTTATATAGTTTATTAATATCAAACATTAAATTATACATATATTGTTTTTTATTTATTTTATGTAAATTATTTTTGTTATTTTTATAAGGAATGATAAGTCCAAAAAAATTTGATATTAACTTAATACTTTCAATAAAATTGATATTATCATAATTCATTATAAAATCGATTATATTACCATGAACACCACAACCAAAACAATGATATAATTGTTTTTCTTCACTAACAACAAATGAAGGATGTTTTTCTAAATGAAAGGGACAAATACCAAAAAAATTCTTACCTCTTTTTTTTAATTGTATTCTATTTTGTATTATTGATAAAATATTACTTTTATTAAGTAAATCACTTATATATGTATGGGAAATATATGTTTTCATTGATATAATATATTTTTTAGATTAGTAAATAATTATTTATATTTGTATACTATTTACTATAATTATATATTTATTAATATAAACGAATTTTTTTTAAGTTTTCTCTTGCTATTTTTTTTGCATGTCTTTTAATCGCTGATGCTTTAGTTCTTTTTCTTTCTGTTGTAGGTTTTTCATAAAACTCTCTACGTCTAACTTCTGATAAAATACCTGCTTTTTCACAAGCACGTTTAAATCGTCTTAAAACTAAATCAAATGGTTCATTTTCACGTACTTTAATTACTGGCATTTTTAAAATTCTCTATTATATATAATTATAAATAATAAATTATATCATATTTTATGATATATACTATATAAAATATTTTTTTAATTATATAAAATTTATACTAAAATAAATTTTATTATAGGTGAACAAATGTTAGTAATGGGAATAGAAACATCATGTGATGATACTGCTATATCTGTTTATGATAATGTAGATGGATTATTATCTAATAATGTTTATAGTCAAAAAATACATAAAAAATATAAAGGTATTGTTCCTGAATTAGCTGCTAGACAACATCTAAAGAAAATTATTCCGTTAATTAAAAAAACATTAATTTTCAGTCAAAAAAAAATAAATGAAATTGATTTAATTGCTTATACTGCAGGTCCAGGATTAGTTAGTTCATTAATAATAGGTGCAACTATGGCACATACATTAGGATTTTCTTTAAATATACCAGTTATTCCTATTAATCATATTGAAGGACATTTATTATCTATAATGTTAGAAAAAAAAAAACTAAATTTTCCTTTTATTGTTTTAGTAGTTTCTGGAGGTAATACACAATTAATTTATGTTTATGATTTTGAAAAATATAAAATATTAGGATATAGTATTGATGATGCAGCTGGAGAAGCTTTGGATAAAATTGCAATAATGTTAGGTTTAAACTTTCCAGGAGGAAAAAATTTATCTAAAATAGCTCAATTTGGTGTTTCAAAACGTTTTATTTTTCCTAGACCTATGACAAAGAATAAAAATAATTTAAATTTTAGTTTTTCTGGACTAAAAACTTTTACTAAAAATTTTATAAATAAATATAACTTTTTAGATTTTCAAACAAAAGCAGATATTGCTTGTGCATTTGAAGATGCTATTATAGATACACTTTTTATAAAAAGTTTATGGGCTTTAGAAAAATACAAAATAAAAAAATTAGTAATTTCAGGTGGAGTAAGTTCTAATAAAAAATTGAGATTATATTTAATAAAAAAATTGAAAAAAAATAAAATTCAAATTTTTTATAATACTACTAAATTATGTACTGATAATGCAGCAATGATTGCATATGTTGGTATAAAAAAATTTCATAAAAAAAATAATTGTGTGCCATATGATATTATTATTGATTCTAAACTAAAATTAAATTTTAATAAGTAATTATTATATAACAAATTTATATCATGATAAAATTACAATATTCTACAATTATTTTATTAAGTGTAATTGAAGGATTAACTGAATTTTTACCTATATCATCTACAGGACATATGATTATATTTAATAATATATTTAATATAACTGAAAATGAAAAAATTAAAATTTTTGAAATAATAATTCAATTAGGATCTATAACATCCGCTTGTATTATTTTCTGGACCAAAATAATAAAAATTATAAACAATACATTAAATTATGGTTTTTTTTATAAAAAAAAACTAACATTATTACATATAATAATATGTATATTACCAATAATTATTGTTGGATTATTATTTTATAATAAAATTAAATCTTTTATGAATATTGTTATAGTTATTTATGGATTAATTTTTGGTAGTATAATACTATATTTATCTGAAATATTTAAACCAACTATACCTAGTATTAATAATATTAATTGTTTAACATATAATAAAATATTACTTATTGGTTTGTTTCAATGTTTATCTTTATTTCCTGGTATATCTAGATCAGGTGCTACTTTATCAATTAGTCTATTATTAGGGATAAGTCGTTTAACATCGTTAGAATTTTGTTTTATTATAGCAGTTCCAATAATTTTTGGTGCTAGTTTTTTAGAACTATATAAGAATTTTAATATATTTTCTATAGAAGATATTAAACCTATTGTTATAGGTTTTACTATATCATTTATTATTAGTTTAATTACAATAAAATTTTTTTTATATATTATAAGATATTTTTCTTTAAAATGGTTTGCTGTATATCGTTTATTTATTGTTTTATTATTATATATAAAATTTATTTAATTTTTTTAGTTGAGATAAATATTTTTAATAATTTTAGTCTACGTTGATTTATAATCTTAGAAATATTTAAACCTTTAATTCCATTTTGAATTATATCTTTATTATTAATTTTTAATATGTGTTGATATATATCAATAAAATATTTTCCTTGTTTATAAAAAATAGAATCTAATTTTGCTCTTCCTCTAGCATCAGATTCACTAATTAATGCAATTTGTTTAACTCTATAAGGTTTTCTCCATGCATCAATCATATTATATATATTAAGTATATCTTCTGCTTTTTGATTATAAATATCATGTATTATATCATGCACTTTAGCTGATAAAACAGCTAAATCACGAATATTATTTGGTATTTTTAATCTTTCACATAATTTTTTTATTAAAGGAATTCCAGCAATACCATGACCATTATGTCTAGGCCATAGTTTTTTAGGAGTAATTCCTTTTCCTAAATCATGACATAAAGCAGCAAATCTTATTCCTATATTAGAAGTTAATTTAGATGCAATAGATAATGTCATCATAGTATGAATACCAGTATCTATTTCAGGATGCCATTTAGCTGGAGCTGGAATACCATATAATTTATCAATTTCTGGAAAAATTATAGATAATGCACCACATTTTCTTAATATTTTGAAATATATATGTGGATTTACTCCTTTAAGAGCATTTTCAGTTTCTTTCCAAATTCTTTCTGGTTTTAAATAAGATAATTCTCCAGAAGCACTCATAATTTTCATTAATTTAAATGTACTTTTATCAATACTAAATTTTAAATTTGATAATTTTGCAGCAAATCTAGCAACTCTTAATACTCTCAAAGGATCATCTTTAAAAGAATTAGAAACATGTTTAAGTAATTTATTATGAATATCTTTTATTCCATGGTATGGATCATAAAATTTTCCTGATTGATCTTGAGCAATAGCATTAATAGTAAGATCCCTACGCAATAAATCTTCTTCTAATGTTACATTAGGAGATGAATAATAAGTAAACCCACCATATCCATGTCCTGATTTCTTTTCAGTTCTAGCTAGTGCATATTCTTCATGTGTTAATGGATGTAAAAATACAGGAAAATCTTTTCCAACTAATTTAAAACCTAATTTAATCATTAAATTTATATCAGCTCCTACTACTAACCAATCTCTATCTGAAAATTTTAAATTTAAAATAATATCTCTAACTGCACCACCTACTAAATAAATTTTCAATTATTATACTCCTTAATTAAATATAATTTATATTATAATTTTGGTAAAATATTAATTTTATATAAATATTATTTTTATATTAAATTTATTATAATAAAACTATTTAATATAATTATAAACTAAGATTATTATAATGGGCTATTAAAATGAAATTAATATTACCTGATTTAAATCATAAAACAATTTTGGTAGTAGGTGATATAATGTTAGATCGTTATTTTCATGGATCAATAAATAAAATATCATCAGAAGCTTCAGTACCAGTAATAAAAGTTCAAAATATAAATTATATACCTGGAGGGGCAGCAAATGTTGCTATGAATATATCTTCTATTGGTGCTAATGTTAAATTATTTGGCTTATTAGGTATAGATAATGCAGCAAATATTATTAAAAAGGAGTTAAAAAAAAATTATGTGGATTATAATTTTATTCAAAATATTAAATTTAAAACTATAATTAAAACAAGAGTATTATCTTCAAATAAACAATTAATACGATTAGATTATGAACAAAAATATAAAAATATAGATTGTAATAATCTATTATTAAAAAATATAAAAAAAATTATATCTAATATTAATATTATTGTTTTTTCTGATTATAATAAAGGAACATTATGCAATATACAATCTATGATTAAATTAGCTAATTTATCAAAAATACCTGTTATTATTGATCCTAAAGGGAACAATTATGAAAAATATTCTGGTGCAACATTATTAACTCCTAATTTAACTGAATTTGAATTAGTAGTAGGTAAATGTAATTCAGAAAAAGAATTAGTTGATAAAGGTTTAAATTTGATTTTACGTTATAATATAAATTCATTGTTAGTTACTAGATCAGAACATGGAATGAGTTTAATACAAAAAAATAAAAAACCTATTCATTTTAAATCACAAGCACATCAAGTTTTAGATGTAACTGGTGCAGGTGATACTGTTATTGGTGTTTTATCTGCATTTTTAGCTCAAGATAAAATATCACTTGAAGATTCATGTTTTTTATCTAATATTGCAGCAAGTATAGCAGTTAATAAATTTGGTACTGCTACTGTTAGTTTTGATGAATTAAAAAATTCAATAAAAAATTTTGATAAATATCAATAAATTAAATAATTAATATTTAATTAATTTTATATTTTAATTTATTATTTATAATAAATATATTAATTCTATTTAAAGTTATTAAATATATATTATGAATAGTCATCGTTTACTTTTTTATCAATTTGGTGATTCAATTACTAGAATAAATAATGCAATTTCATCTCTTAATAATGGAAAAGGTGTATTAATATTAGATAATGAAAATCGTGAGAATGAAAGTGATATTGTTTTTTCTGCAGAAAAAATTACTGTAAAACAAATAGCGTTAACTATTAGATATGGAAGTGGTATTATTTGTTTATGTATTACTGAACATTTACGTAAAAAATTAAATTTGCCTATGATGGTAAAAAATAATACTAGTTTTTATAAAACAGGTTTTACAGTTACAATTGAAGCAGCAAAAGGTATTACTACAGGAGTATCTGCACAAGATCGATTTACAACTATTAAAACAGCTATAAACATTAATGTAAAACCTAAAGATTTAAATAGTCCTGGACATGTTTTTCCGTTAAGAGCTGTTAAAGAAGGAGTTTTAAAAAGAAAAGGACATACAGAAGCTACTATAGATTTATTAAAAATAGCAAAAATGAATCCTACAGGAATATTGTGTGAATTAACAAATGACAATGGATCAATGGCTCGAACGAAAGATACTATTTTATTTGCTAAAAAAAATCATATGCCAGTATTAACTGTAGAAGATATAATTAATTTTCGAATTAAGTATAATCTTTTTTTTTAAAAATAATAATTATCGGCGAGAGAGGATTTGAACCTCCGACCCACTGGTCCCAAACCAGTTGCGCTACCAAACTGCGCTACTCGCCGTTAATTTTTTTAAAATGGGTGGCTAATGGGATTTGAACCCACGACAACCGGAACCACAATCCAGTGCTCTACCAACTGAGCTATAGCCACCATAAAATTAAATAAACTTTATGCACCCGACAGGAATTGAACCTGAAACCTCTGTTTTCGGAAAACAGCACTCTATCCTACTGAGCTACGGGTGCTTTAATTATTTATACAATTGATATTACAAATTCATAACTTTAATGTCTAGTAATTTTAACAAAAAATATAAAAAAATTTTAGTAAATAAAATATTTTTACAAACATATATAAAATAAAACATTTGAAATATATATTTTATATACTATTTTTTTCTTATTAAAAATAATTTTCTTAAGTTAAAACAAATAATAACTAAAAAAATTTATTATTTATGATCTTTTCATCATATCAAAAAATTCATCATTTGTTTTAGTCATAGATAATTTATTTATAAGAAATTCCATAGCATCAATTTCACTCATAGGATGAATAATTTTTCTTAAAATCCACATTCTTTGTAAATCTTCTTGAGAACTTAATAATTCTTCTTTTCTAGTTCCAGAACGATTATAATCAATAGCAGGAAAAACTCTTTTTTCAGCTATTTTACGTGATAAATGTAATTCCATATTACCTGTACCTTTAAATTCTTCATAAATTACATCATCCATTTTAGATCCAGTATCAATTAATGCTGTTGCTATTATAGTTAAACTACCACCTTCTTCAACATTTCTTGCAGCACCAAAAAAACGTTTAGGACGATGAAGAGCATTAGCATCTACACCACCTGTTAACACTTTACCTGAAGCAGGAGCAATAGTATTATAAGCTCTAGCTAAACGAGTCATTGAATCTAATAAAATTACAACATCTTTTTTATGTTCAACTAATCTTTTGGCTTTTTCGATAACCATCTCTGATACTTGAACATGTCTAGATGCAGGTTCATCAAAAGTTGATGCAATAACTTCTCCTTTAACCAATCTTTGCATTTCGGTTACTTCTTCAGGACGTTCATCAATCAATAATACTATTAGTACACATTCTGAATGATTATAAGCTATGCTTTGTGCTATATTTTGCAATAACATAGTTTTTCCTGCTTTAGGTGGAGCTACAATTAATCCTCTTTGACCTCTTCCAATAGGTGAAGCTAGATCTAAAACACGAGCTGTTAAATCTTCTGTAGACCCATTACCTCGTTCCATACTTAAACGAGAATTAGCATGTAATGGAGTTAAATTTTCAAAAAGAATTTTACTACGAGCATTTTCAGGTTTATCGTAATTAACTTCATTAACTTTTAACAAAGCAAAATATCTTTCTCCGTCCTTTGGAGGACGTATCTTACCTGAAATTGTATCTCCTGTACGTAAATTAAAACGTCTAATTTGACTTGGAGATACATAGATATCATCCGGTCCTGCTAAATAAGAGCTATCAGATGAACGTAAAAATCCAAATCCATCTTGTAATATTTCTAATACTCCATCACCAAAAATATCTTCTCCAATTTTAGAATGTTGTTTTAATATAGCAAAAATAATATCTTGTTTACGCATTCTAGCTAAATTTTCTAAATTGATACTTTTTCCTAAATTAAGTAGATCTGATATTAGTTTATTTTTTAATCCGGTAAGATTCATAATGGTGAGGTCTTAATCTTTGAATAAATCTGAAACATTTCTTTTGAAATGGTATTGTTAAATAATTTTATATATTATATTTAATATTTTAATATAATTTATAAAATCTCAATTAAGTTATATATTATTGTATGATATATCAAAATAAATGTTTGTAATTAAACATTATAAATGTTCTCCTTAAATTTATATTTTTTAATAAAAATTAATAAATTTAATTTTTTATAAAATGTAAATTTATTACTTTAAGTGTTTATCTAAAAATTTTGTTAATTGAATTTTATTAATTGAACCAGTAGTTTGATCTATTATAATACCGTTATTAAATAATATAATTGTTGGTATACTACGAACATCATATTTTTGAGCTATATTAGGATATTTATCAATATTTAATTTAGCAAAAAATAATTTTTTATTATATTTTTTAAATATTTCATCCAAAACTAAGGAAAACATTTTGCATGGATTACACCAATCTGCCCAAAAATCAACTAAAATAAAACTATTAATATTAATTTGTGTTTTAAAATTTATATCAGTTAAATAAATAATAGTTGAATTATTCATAAAATAAATTAATATCCTTTTATATATATTTATATATTATTATAAAAAAATTATTTATAGTTAAATAACTATTATTAAAATAAATATGTATTGGTATTATATATTAAATCTAATAAAAATACAAATTTAATTTGTATTATGATTTAAGAAATTAGATTTATATATAAAAAATATATTAAAATTAATATTTTAATAATTTCATATTTTTTAAATAAATCTAATAATTAATATTATCTAAATATTTTATTTTATTAAAATTCCATTTCCAATTTTTAACTAAAATATTTATTTTATAATATTTCCAATTATAAATTTTTTTATTTATTGATAGTTTTACACGTGTTTTAATATAAAAACATTTTCTTATTAAATCTAATCTTTTAAAATCACCAATTTTAATTAAATAAAATGTAATTTTTTTTAACATCATATAATAAGAATCTAATTTTAATGAAGTAATATTACCATTATGTAAATGTTTTTTAAATTCAATAGCTAATAATTTAGTATTAGGATTTTCATATAAATAACATTCTAATAATAATATTTTTAGTATTGTTTTATAAGGATCTAAATCTATTTTTTTATAAATATACCATAAAATATATTTGAAATAATGTTCAATAGAAATATTTTTTAATCCTCCTAGATCTAACCATTCATTTTTTAATAAAAAATTTTTTTTATATAAAAAATTTACATAATGATCATAATAATTTTCTTTATTAATTGGCACAATATTCCATATTATAGGTTTGCCAGCCATACAAACAGCTGTTCTATAAAATTCATCTAATAATAAATGATTGTTAATCGTATTATAAGATGTATTTTTTATTAAAATATTATTTTTACGAAAATAATTTTCATTAATTAAAAAAAAATTTACTTGTACACCTATTAAATTACACCATTTTTTTAAAATAGAAAATTTTTTTTTTAAATATAAACATTTTTTTTTACTTAACCATATTTGATGAAATACCCAAATATCAAAATCAGAATTTTTATTCTGACCTATAGATGATATACTACCCATAGAATATATTCCTATAATTGGATTATTATATTTGGAGTATTTTTTTTTTACAAAAATATTAATATTTTTTGTTAATAAAGATAAATGTTTTTT
The DNA here is from genome assembly GCF_012563145.1 of Enterobacteriaceae endosymbiont of Plateumaris consimilis. Classification (NCBI taxonomy): domain Bacteria; kingdom Pseudomonadati; phylum Pseudomonadota; class Gammaproteobacteria; order Enterobacterales; family Enterobacteriaceae; species Enterobacteriaceae endosymbiont of Plateumaris consimilis. The sequence continues at coordinate 291,194 of NZ_CP046230.1, forward strand.
ATGAGGATAAAAGTTATCGATGCCATATGGAATATTATCTGAAATATATCCTGGAATTAATGGATGATTATAATGTAATAATATAGGTAATAAGATATATATTTTTTTAAAAATATAATCCATTGAATTCATAGTTCTATAAATTCTCAATTGATTTAATACATGCATTCGTTTTATAATTTTTTCTATATAACCAAAAAAATTTTTTTTCATTAAATTTTCTATAATAAATAAAAATAAATATTATTTTAAATAATTATTTATTTATATATAATACATTTTAGTTGATAATCTTATATTTTAATTATATTATATTTTTTATAAAATTAATATTTTAATTATATTAATTTTATAATAAAAAAATATTATTATTAACGTATAATTTAATATTATTACATATAATTATTTTTTAATATATTTATCTAAATATCTTTAAATAAATTAAATAATTACATATCTATTTTAGATAAATATAAAAATATTTCTATAATATTTATTATTAAGTTTATCTAAGATAAATATTAACAAATTAATCAAAATAATTTTTTAAACTATATTAATATATTAAATATATGATATAAAAATTAGTACAAAAAATTTGTTTATAAATTTTAATAAATATTTTTACAAAATTTAATAAAATTAATTATATTAATATTATTTATAAATATAATTAAGTGTTTACTGGAGTAAATATGAAAAAAAAAAATAAAATTTTATCTTCTTTAAATATTTTATCTATTGCAGGAGTTTCTCCTTATAAATTAAAATCAAAAGAAGAATATATGAATAAAAAACAATTATTACATTTTGAAAAAATATTACAATCTTGGCGTAAACAATTAATAAATGAAGATAATCATAATATTTCTTATATTCCAAATGAAATGTCAAAATTTCCTGATCCAATAGATAGAGCTGTGCAAGAAGAAGAATTTAATTTTAATTTAAGAAATAAAGATAGAGAAAGAAAATTAATTAAAAAAATTGAATTAACTTTAATAAAAATTAAACAAAATAATTTTGGTTATTGTCAATCCTGTGGAATAGAAATTGGTATAAAAAGATTAGAAGCTCGTCCTACTGCATATCTATGTATTGATTGTAAAACTTTAGCTGAAATTCGTGAAAAACAAATAGCAGGATAACATATTTTTTATTTGAAATAATAAAAAATAAAATAATAAATATAAAATATTGATTTTCAGATATTAAAGTTAAAAAAGTCATAAAGCAATAAGTGTAATAAATACTAAAAAAATATAATAAAATTTATAAATTATATGGAAAATAACATTAATTTTTCATATTTTTTAAAATAATGGTAATAAAAAAATTGAATAAAAAATTACTTCTAAATATGTTAAAAAAATTAAAACATATAAAAATTATATTAACATAATCAAAATATTTAATAAAAATAGTATTAATAAACCAGCTAAATAAAAAAATATGGTATTTAGAATAGTTATGATAAAGAAAATCAAGAATATTTTTGTTAAAAAATAAAAAATATTAATATAAAAGTAACTAATAATACAAATTACAATACAATATGCTTACTATGTAATTAAAAATTTTGTAATTAATAATTATAATATGAATTAATATAAGATCAATGAATAATTATTCAATATTATATTAATATTTAAAACTAAAAAATAAAAAATAACATTTTATTATATATTACATATGAATTAAATATTAAAATATTTTTTATTGATGTTTTAAAAATATTGCCAAATATTATATTTATGATATTTCTTTTTATAAAAGAAGTGTTATATATTGTATCTAAAATAAGAAGAAATTAATTTATCTGTATTTTACAGATATTTTTTAATGTAATTAAATACAGACTATATGATATAATAAATTTATATTTATTAAGTAATAAATATAAAAATAATTTTCTAGTTTATTAAATTTATTAAAAATGTTTGTTATTTAGTATTTGATTTTATTAAGCTATTAAAAATGATAATTTAAAATTTATTTTGTTATATTTTTATTTCTAATATATAATTATAAATTAATTTGTATTTAAATCTATGAAATAAAGAAATTTGATTCTTAAAGAAATTCATTATTATTATAATTTTATTATTTAATTAAAATAATTTTTTTTAAAATTTTTTATTAATATTATTTTATTTATAATAATTACATTAGGAAATAGCATTTAAGTTACTCTAAATTATAAATGGTTAAAATTATTATAATATTTTTTTTATAATTTAAAATATTTAAAAAATAACTATATTCATACCTTAATTCAAATATAATGATGAGTTCATATAAAATTCATAGTTATGGATTATTAATAAATGAATTTTATTATTATTAAATATTTTTTATTATTCTTAATAATATTTAAACTTTTAAATTTTTTTATTTTCATAAATTTAATTTATTACGATATTTTCAATTTTTACAACATTATTTATTTATTTATTTTAAAATAATTACTAGTTTTATTAATATTTTAATTATATTTATAAAACAATTATATTTAAATTTTTTAAATAAAAAACTTATTAAGTTATTAACTTAAAAATATTTTTTATTGAATTATAACTAAAAACTTGAACAATACTTCTTTAATTATTGATTAATGAACTAATAATTTTTATATTAATTGTTTTACTAGATTTAAGAAATTTAAATAAAACATAAAATTATTTTTTAAATGATGTTAATTTAAATTTTTTTATGAATAAATCTTATTTAAATAAATTTTAGATAAATTATTAAGTTTTAATACATATAATTAAATTACATCTAATAATTTAGATTAAATAATATTTTAAATAAAAATTAAAAACGATATGTTTATATTAAAATATAATAAAACATATCGTTTATAAAAGTAAAAAAAATTATAATTCACTTTTTAAAAATAAATTTTGTACTGCATCCCAATTTAATACATTCCAAAAAGCTTTTATATACAAAGATCTTTGATTCTGATATTTTAAATAATATGCATGTTCCCATAAATCTAAAGCTATTATTGGATAACCAAAAAAACCATTAACATTTTTACCCATTAATGGATTATATTGATTTTTAGTAGTAACTATACTTAAAATACTATTTTTTTTAATTAACCAAATCCATCCTGATCCAAAAAAATTTATAGCAATATTTTCAAAATTTTTTTGAAATTTTTTAAAACTACCAAATGATTTTATTATAGCTTCTTTAATTATATCATTAGGTTGAGTATTTTTTTTTAAAATTTTCCAAAAAAAACTGTGATTAGCATGACCACCAGCATTATTACGTAAAAAATTTCTTTGTAAAGTTGATAATGGTATTACATCTATCATAGATAATAATTCATTTATTGAAATATTTTTTAAATTAATTTTATCAATGATTAAATTAGTATTATTCACATAATTTTGATGATGCTTTGTATAATGGATTTCCATTGTTTCTTTATCAAAGAATGGTTCTAATGCAGAATAACTATATGATAAAGATGGTAATTTATAAACCATATAAATAATTCCTTTATAAATATTTTTTTTTAAATTTTTTCAAAATTAATGTAGTATTAGGCATAATTCCATACCATAAAAAAAAAGAATAAGCTGCTTGTTCTATTAACATACCCATACCATCAGATACTTGTTTAGCTCCATGATATAAACACCATTTTAAAAATGATGTAATATTAGAACTATAAAATAAATCGTAACAAAAAATATTATTATGTATAATATTAGAAGAAATATTTGGAATTTTATTTTTAATGCTACTAGATGTTGCATTTATAATCAAATCATAATTTATGTTTTTAATATGAGTTATATTATAGGTATCTTCTATTTTGATCACTTCAATATGTTTTTTATTATTAAAATGATTTAAAAGATTACAAGAATTTTTATAAGTACGATTAGTTATTGTAATTTTACAACCAAAATTAATAAGGGGGTATATAATACCTTGAGCTGCTCCTCCTGCACCTAATAATAATATATTACTATTTTTATGTATAAAATTAATTTTTTGTAAATCTTTTAATAAACCAATACCATCGGTATTATCTCCTAATATTTTATTATTTTTAATAATTTTTAATGTATTAACTACACCACTTTTAATTCCTCTTTCTGTTAAAAAATCACATATGTCATATGCATTTTTTTTAAATGGTATTGTAATATTAGCACCATAGCCTCCATGTTTAAAAAAATAATTAATTATATTATTAAATTTATTAATTGGAACATATATTTTTTTATATTGTTGTAGAATATTTAATTGTTCTGCAAAAAGTTTATGTATTGTAGGAGATTTACTATGTTTTATAGGATTTCCAAAAATAGCAAACATTTTCATGTTATATCACTTATTTTTTAATATTATCCTTTTCGAATAATTTTATTTGTTGTAATATCTCTAATTTCAGAGGGTTTTTTATATCCTCCAATAGAACCATGTAAAATTAATATTTTTTTTTTAAAATGAGAATTGATTTCATGAGAATATAAACATGGTTTATGACCTGTTATATTTGCACTGGTAGAAACAATAGGTTTACCATAAAAACGACATAATTTATTAATAGGATAGTAATCAGTTATTCGAATGGCTATTGAATTAAAATTTCCTGTTAACCAATAAGGAGTATTTAATGATATAGGTATTGTCCATGTTATAAATTTTTGACATGATAGAACCATATTAATTTGCTTTAAAGATAACTTAGTTTCGTCTATATAAGATAATAATTGTTTATAATCTGAAGCTATTAAAATAAATCCTTTATTAATATTACGTTTTTTTATAGATAATAGTTTATATACTGCATTTTTATTATCAGGATCACATCCTAATCCAAATACAGATTCAGTAGGATAAGCAATTATTTTACCTAATTTTAATGCGTCAATAAATATATTAAAATTCATAATATAACTAATTTGATAAATTTATACTAACAATCATATATAATTAATAATTGTATTAAATTTTATTTTATCATATAATTATCTTTTATATAAAAAATATATTATAAAAAATATACTTATTTTATAAGTATTATAAATAATACATTTAATTTTAAATAATAATTTAACAATAAATAATTTTTATAAAAATTTTATGTCAATATTAAAATTATTATATTTTCCAAATGATAAATTAAGAATTGTAGCTAAATCTGTAAAAAAAATAGATAATAAAATTAAATTATTAACTAATAATATGATTAAAACTATGTATACTTATAAAGGTATAGGTTTAGCGGCAACACAAATAGGAGTAAATAAACGTATTATAGTTATAGATGTATCAAATAAGCAAAATAATCCATTAGTTTTCATTAATCCAACAATAATTGTACAAAACAAAACTAAAATTAATAATGAAGAAGGATGTTTATCAATACCTCAACAAAAATATTTTATTTATAGATATAAAACAGTTAAAGTACAAGCAAAAAACTTAACTAATAAAAATTTTGAAATAGAAGCTAATAATTTATTATCCTATTGTTTACAACATGAAATAGATCATTTAAATGGTATTTTATTTATCGATTATTTATCAAATTTAAAATATCAAAGAGTTTATAAAAAAATGAAAAAATTTTATCAAAAAATAATACGTTATAAAAAAAATAAAATAATATATAATTACAATGAATATAAATAAAAATAAAATAAAAATTATTTTTATGGGTACTTCTAATTTTGCAGTATTTCATTTAAAAGAATTATTAAAACACTATAAAATAATTTGTGTTATTACTAAACCAGATAATTACTCTAATAGAGGACAGAAATTAACTTTTAATCCTATTAAAAAATTAGTTTTACAACATAAAATAAATATTTTACAACCTTCATCTTTAAACAATAAAGAATTTTTAAATTCAATATTAAAATACAAATTTAATATAATTATTGTTGTAGATTACGGTTTATTAATACCTCCATTAATTTTAAGTATACCAAGTTTAGGATGTATTAATGTACATGCATCATTATTACCTAGATGGAGAGGTGCTGCACCAATACAAAGAGCTTTATGTGAAAATGATACTCAGACTGGTATAAGTATAATTAAAATGAATAGTTGTCTAGATGCTGGAGATATTATCTATCAAAAAAAATGTGATATTTATTCTAATGAAACATATGGTACTTTATATAATAAATTATGTGTCTTAGGAAGACAAGGTCTTTTATATATTTTAAATATCTTTTCTGAAGGAAAAAGTATTAAATTAAAACCTCAAAATAAATATAATATAAAAATAACATATGCTCACAAAATTTTAAAAAAAGAAAGTAAAATAAATTGGTCTCTGTCAGCTAAAAAAATAGAATGTATTATTCGTGCATTTAACCCATATCCAGGAACATATTTTTTATTAAAAAATGAAAGATTTAAAATATGGAATGCAACAGCAATAATGAAAAATAATTTTAATAAAAAAATATCAATACCAGGTGAAATATTATATGTAGACATTCAGAATAGTATTAATATAAGTACAATTAATGGGATACTAAAAATCAAAGTAATTCAACCCTGTGGTAGGGTACCAATGAATATTAGAGATTTTTTAAATAATCAAAATTATATTAAACTTTTTTCTAAAGGTGTAATTTTAAAATAATTTAAATTATTATTTTTTTTTAGTTATTATTTTTCGTTCCAATAATTCTATATATGACATTGGTGCTTTATCACCACTACGAAATCCACATTTTATTATACGTGTATATCCTCCTGATCTATTTTTAAATCTTGGTGCTATAAAATCAAATAATTTAATTAAATTATTTTTATTATTTATACGAGAACGAATTAATCTTTTATTAGCAATATTATTATTTTTTGCAATTGTTATTAATGGTTCTATTGTTCTTTTTAGTTCTTTAGCTTTTATGGTTGTTGTTTTAATAATTTCGTATTTTATTAAAGAATTAGCCATATTTTTAAACATAGATTTACGATGACTACTAGTTCTATTTAAATGACGACCTATTTTACGGTGGCGCATATTATATTACCTTTAATATTAAAAAAAATTAAACAATTATTTTTTTTCGATTATAATGGGTGGCCAATTTTCTAAACGCATTCCTAATGTTAAACCTTTAGAAGCTAAAATATCTTTAATTTCTGTTAAAGATTTTTTTCCTAAATTAGGAGTTTTAAGTAATTCAACTTCAGTTCGTTGTACTAAATCACCTATAAATTGTATCGATTCTGTTTTTAAACAATTAGCAGATCTGACAGTTAATTCTAAATCATCTACTGGACGCAATAAAATAGGATCAAATTCAGGTTTTTCTTCTTTAATTTCCTGTTGAGGAATATTACGTAAATAAACAAAAGTTTCTAATTGTTCTGAAAGAATTGTAGCAGCTTTTCTTATTGCTTCTTCTGGATCTATAGTACCATTAGTTTCCATTTCTATTATTAACTTATCTAAATCTGTTCTTTGTTTCACTCTTGCTGCTTCAACATTATACATTATTCTTTCAATTGGACTATAACATGCATCGACTAATAGTCGTCCTATTGGACGATCATCATATTTTTCAGAATGAATTTTAGTATATGCAGCAATATATCCTCTACCTAATTCAATTTTAATTTTCATGTTAATTGAAGTATTTTGATCTGTTAAATTACAAATAATATAATCTGGATTTACTAATTCAATATCATTACCATGATCTATATCTGCTGCTATTACTGGACCAACTCCTGATTTATTTAAAGTTAAAAAAAATTCTTGTTTATTACTTTTAACCTTTACAGCTAATTTTTTTAAATTTAATAAAATTTCAATAATATCTTCTTGAACTCCTTCTTTTGTACTATACTCATGTAATATTCCTTCAATTTCTACTTCAGTAACTGCATATCCAGGCATTGAAGATAATAAAATGCGTCTTAATGCATTACCTAATGTATGTCCAAAACCTCTTTCTAAAGGTTCAAGAGTAACACTAACAGTATTTTTATTAATTTTTTTAATATTAACTAAACGAGGTTTCAAAAATTCAGTTACAGAATTATTCATTTATAATCTCTCAATTTTATAAAATTATTTTGAATATAATTCAATTATTAAATGTTCATTAATATCTGATGATAAATCAGAACGTTCTGGAATACGTTTAAATATACCTTCCATTTTATTAGTATTTATTTCTAACCAATTAGATTTTTCAAATTGACTAGAAAGATCTATAGCTGCTTTTATTCTTATTTGTTTTTTTGATTTTTCACATATTTCTATTTTATCATTAATTTTTACTTGATAAGAAGGTATATTAACAATAAAATCATTAATTTTTACAGATTTATGACATATAAGTTGTCTTGCTTCTGATCTAGTAACACTAAATCCCATTCGATACAAAACATTATCAAACCTTTTTTCTAATAATAATAATAAGTTAAATCCTGTATTTCCTTTTAATTTTAATGCTTTTTTATAATAATTACGAAATTGTTTTTCTAAAACACCATATATACGACGAACTTTTTGTTTTTCTCTTAATTGTATCCCATAATCAGATAATCTTGATTTTTTCAATCCATGTTGTCCAGGAGCTTGTTCTAATTTACATTTTGAATCAATGTTACGAACATTAGATTTTAAAAATAAATCTGTACCTTCTCTTCTACTCAATTTTAATTTAGGTCCTAAATATTTTGCCATTTCATTCTCTTTAATATTATTTATAATAATGTTTATTATACACGTCTTTTTTTTGGAGGACGACAACCATTATGAGGTATTGGTGTAATATCAGTAATATTTGTAATACGAAAACCAGCATTATTTAATGCTCTAATTGTTGATTCTCTTCCTGGTCCTGGTCCTTTTATCATAACTTCAAGATTTTTTATACCATAATCTTTTACAGATTCTGCACAACGTTCTGCTGCTACTTGTGCAGCAAATGGTGTTGACTTACGAGATCCTCTAAAACCAGAACCTCCTGCTGTAGCACATCCTAATGAATTTCCTTGTCTATCTGTAATGGTAACAATAGTATTGTTAAAAGATGCATGTATATGTGCAATACCATCAATAATTTGTTTTTTTATGTTTTTTTTAAATTTAGAATTTTGTCTTTTTTTCATATTAATATCTCAATAAATTATTGTTTTTTAAAAATTTTACGAAATTTTTTTCTAGTATGTGCATTTGTTTTAGTACGTTGTCCTCTTACTGGTAAACCTTTACGATGTCTTAATCCTCGATAACATCCTAAATCAATTAATCTCTTAATATTTAGATTAACTTTTCTTCTTAATTCTCCTTCTACTGTAAGTTTAGATACTTCTTCTCTTAATAAATCTATTTGTTCTTCTGACAATGAACTTACTTTAGTATATTGATTAATATTAATAATTTTACAAATATGTATAGAATGATAATTACCAATACCATAAATATATTGTAATGCTATTTTAATATGTTTATTATTAGGAATATTAATTCCTGCTATACGAGCCACATTAACTCCTTTACAAAAGTAAAAATAATGATAACAAAAAATTATTAATTTTATTTAACCTTGACGTTGTTTATGTTTCGGATCTTTTTTACACAGAACACGAACTACTCTATGACGACGAATAATTTTACAATCACGACATAATTTTTTAACAGAAGTACGTACTTTCATATTATAATATATATCCTTTAATAAAAATTATTTTAAATAATTAAATTAGTAAAATTTATGATTTTAAATTAATTTTTTTTAACATAGATTCATATTGAGTTGACATAATTAATGTTTGTATTTGAGTTATAACATCCATAGTAACAACTACCACTATTAGTAATGATGTACCCCCAAAATAAAAAGGAACATTTATGATATTACGTAAAAACTCAGGTACTAAACATATAAAACTAATGTATAATGCACCTGTTAATGTTAATCGCAAAATAATTTTTTTAATATATTTAGCTGTTTGTTCTCCTGGACGTATTCCAGAAATATAAGCACCTGATTTTTTTAAATTATCTGCTGTTTCTTTTGGACTAAATACTAAAAGTGTATAAAAAAAACAAAAAAACATAATTAAAGAAACATATAATATCATATAAAACATTTGTTTAGGTTGTAAAATAATAGTAATATTTTTAAGCCATTCCCATCCTGTACTATTACCAAACCAAGATGTTATAGTGATAAAAAATAAAATAATACTAGAAGCAAATATTGCAGGTATTACACCTGACATATTAATTCTTAATGGTAAATGAGTATTTTGTTGTTTATATAAATTTCTGCCACTATATCTTTTAGCATAATTAACTATTATCTTTCTTTGACCTCTTTCCATAAAAACAACAAAGAAAGTAATAATAAAAATTATTATTAATAATATTAATATTATAAAAAAGTTTAAATCACCTTCATTAATTTGTTCTATTGTATGTCCAATAGCAGTTGGTAATCCTGAAATAATACCTATAACTATAATTATAGAAATACCATTACCAATTCCTCTATTTGTAATTTGTTCTCCTAACCACATTAAAAACATAGTTCCTGTAACTAAACTTAATACAGAAATAAAAAAGAAACAGATACCTGGATTTAAAATTAAATTTTGCATACCTGATATTTTAGGTAATCCAGTTACTATACCTACAGATTGTATAATAGATAAAATTAATGTAGTATATTTGGTATATTTATTAATTTTACGTCTACCTGCTTCTCCTTCTTTTTTTAAAGCAATTAATTTAGGATGAAGAACACTTAATAATTGTAAAATAATTGATGCTGAAATATATGGCATAATTCCTAAAGCTAAAATAGAAGCTCTACTCAAAGCTCCACCAGAAAATATATTAAACATATCAATAATAGTACCACTTTGGTGTTTAATTAACGTATTTAATACATTTAAATTTATACCAGGTATAGGGATAAAAGATCCTATACGAAAAATAATTAAAGCACTAATTAAAAATATGAATCTTTGTTTTAATTCACTAAAACCTTTTTTAGTACTTTGAAAATCTAATTTAGAAAATGGTTTTATCATTGACTTTTTATTCCTCTATTTTTCCACCTAATCTTTCAATAGCAAGCTTTGCATTTTTTGTACAACGTAATTTAATAA